>CAMCZE010000161.1 GCA_945885655.1 Bacteriovorax stolpii
TATTTGGGTGTAAAGAAATTACACCATCCAGCTAATACATTGAAAATTTTCATAAAGGCCCATAAGATTTAGCATATCTAAATGGAGAACTGTATGAAAATGCTTTTGGTTGCCTCAATACTAATGAACTTATATGTGCTAGATACGATGGCCGAAGAGATGCCTTTTGAATGTTATGATGAAAATATGCACTCCCTAGAGGCCAGCATCAAAGAAAAAATCATACAAATTGAATCCAACAAAAAGATGGAAGAACAATTTTTAGTTGCAGTAAATAGTGATCTAAAAAGAAGTAAAAATCTTGCTGTTGCCTCGACAGGACTTTTCATCGCAAGTAGTGCAACCTTGGCGGCAATCGGGGGTTATCAAGCAGGTTATGCAGTGACGGCGTCGATTGGTGGAAAAACTCAAATTATCCATACCATTTTTGGTAATAATACCCTCTTAGAGATTTCTAAATTAGTTTTTGGAATGATGACAGCAGGATCAGCAACCATTACTGCTCTTGTACTGCCACCTATCTTCTCTTCAAGGTATGGAACCAAAGAACAGAAAAAATTAGAAGAAACGCTCAAGTCTATTGAAAAAAATATCAGAATTAATGTCATCAACCTTAAAACGTTATCTCAAAAGTTAAAATCCATAAGTCTTGATCTTATGAAGCTTCAGGTAAAGACATTTGAGGCCGCCGTTGATGCTAAAGAAGATTTAGGAGATGGTTATCTTTCGCTTGGATGGAATTCTTATAGCAAAAATAAAATTACCGAAGTTGAGACACTGACTTATATTAATTTATATGATGCCGAATTGAATCTTTATAGGAATTCACTGGCCCATATTAGAGAAGTTTGCCGTTAATAGAATTAATGAAGCTCAGTTATCCTCGTGGAAGTGTCGTGCGACCCATTTTAATTAAATGGTAATAACTTCCTGAGGATAAATGATACCCCAATGACTGATAAAAAACTAAGTAATGCCTCAATAATGAAACTAAAATCAGCTGTTTCATCCCCAGCAAATGAAGAACAGCTTCCCATAAAACCTTCAGCACTTTTTTCATTTGGATAGAGATAAATCACCCCATCCATATCATCTTGGGAGATGTAGCTAGGCAGATCGACCCATCCATGCTCACGATAAGTCATTATTGATGCAGGGTCATTGCTATGATACAGGCCTATACCGTGTCCAATTTCATGAGTCATTGTTCCAATAAAGTTATTTTCATTGTAGCTACCCGTGTATACAGCTTCATTCATCTTCACTCGTGCAGATCCATTATCTCTGTCATGTTGGGTGGCTCCTAAGATATTTATGCTTGGTAGAGATCCACAGCCGACGATAATTTCATTTTGTGGAATTCTTGAATCTGTCAATGAAGCACTCGAAACTCCTCCATACTTAAGCTTAAGTCGGGACTCAGGTACATCGTTCCAGAATTCAATTGCCCATTGGATACCTGCTTCAATCTTAGAATTGGAGATTCCGTTGGCCTCGCAACCCTCCCTGGATATTTTAACCTTAGCAGTGTCTGGATCTTGCAGTTCATACTTGGGATTGAGCAATACAAATGCACTTGTCTCAAGGCTAGTTAGCAGAGCGAGACCAAGATATATTTTTTTCATGAGAATTTCTCCTTAAAAGTATAATAAACCACTGAGCATAAAAGCATAGTTTCTATATTCTTTCGACAATGGTCTGAAAGTGAACATTTCAGCTCTAAGACCTAAATCCGTGATCAAGTCCCCCAAGGGCAAATCAAAATTTAAGTCGGCACCGAGATTAAAAGTCGAAGAGTAGGAAGTGCGAGTTTCATCAGGCCGAATGGCCATATCTGTACCCGATCCATTTGGAATCTCAACAGTTCCGCCTTCGCCACTGATTTTTTTGATGAAGTTACCAATTCCAAAACGGATTGACATGTTTGGAAAAAATTCAGGAGTATACAAAAAATCCCAATGAAGAAAGAGTGAATGAGATTTTTGTTTCCCGTAGCTGTCATTGGCCGTGATCTTTGTATGGATGTATCCGAACTGAGGAGAGAAACCGAAACCCGTGTTGAATAGATCAAAATTGTATCCAATTCCTATGCTTGGTGAAAAATTTTTCTCTAAAACTTTCCCATTAGTGTCCTGTGTATCCTTTAAAGGTTTGTATGCCCCTATGAGAATGTGCGGTTTGGCAACGACGGTTTCCATCTGTAAAAAAAGGGATAGAAATAGAACTACAAAAAACTTCATGTATAAATTCCCTGACCATGTATTAATCTCAGTTAATTAAATATGGACCTGGGCAATGAGTCTACGTGCTAAAATGCGTATTCCATTTTATCGACAGGGAAAATGATAATTTCTATACCTATCAGCTCTTGAAATGAATTTCTTGAATAGCGCATGTAGCCCATGAAGGGGCTTGTGGTCTTGGTTTTATGGTTCAGAATATTCACCTTCCATGAAGGTGGTGTGGGCTGAAGCCTGATAAGTGCCTTGAACCCGTTCTTGATAAAAATCACCATCGATGGATCGGAAAGATCTGACCAGACTTTCATTTTATTTAAGACATCTTCATCAGACATACCTGTAATAAAACTACTGTGGGGGACATTGATAAATGACGGTTCCAGTGCAGTCAAATTTCCGGTATCCAAAGGCATTTGAACCAAAAACTTCGTAAAGAGGCCCAACGCCATTAACTCGGAATTCATCGATAAAGTATGAGTTGAAAAATGTGAAGATGTTGATATTGTAAATTTGAAGAATTTTCGAGAGAGTGTCTATCTGGCAGTTTTTATTTCCGTATTCAATTTCCTGATAGTTCCTAATGGAGACATTGGATTGGAAAGAAACCTCCAACTGAGAGAGTTTGCTCTTCTTTCGAAGAGCACGAAGTATGTGTCCTATTTTGGCCGTAGCAGATTTTTGAATTGTCATGCGTTAAGAACGTAGCCATGAGAAACGAAAAAGTCTTTGCCAAAAAAGCTGTGTTTAGGATTTATTCAACTATTAATCATCCTTAAAGAAGATTCAGAAATGGTGTGTCCTGTTTTTTTTGCGGCGCACTTGAGTTTGTTTAAAGAGTTGCGCGACATGTTGTCTCTCTGGGCCAAGAGCTAAGAATAGCTGGCCATTTAAATTATGTTGTTTTTATTCTGAATTCCTGACAAATATCATGTTTTAAGTCGGTAATTAGGATAAGTTATGTATCAAATGACATTTAAAGCTTTATTCGAGCATTCTTCAGTAGGAATCATCATTTCTGACGAACAGGGTGTCATTGTGCGTGCTAATCAGTACGCCGCTAAAATATTTGAATATGAACATGAAGAACTTAATGGGCAAATGATCGAAGTGCTCATCCCTGCTCCTATACGAGAAAAACACGTCTCCTATAGAGAGGGGTACATGAAAAATCCTCATCCCCGCGCCATGGGCAGTAGTTTAAACCTGAAGGCAGTCAAAAAAAGTGGAAAACAATTTTCTGTAGAAATAAGTCTCACCTTTTTTGAGTCGGAAGGGAAAAAACTGATCGTAAGTTTTGTAAATGATATCGAAAAGAGAAAAAAAATTGAAGATAAACTTCTAAGTTTAACTGAAGAGCTTGAGTCAAAAGTTGTTGAGCGGACAAAAGAACTTTCGGATGCTCTTTTGGAGCTTGGCCATACTAATGAAGGCCTCCAGTTAGAAATGGAGCAGAGAAAAAAAGTTGAAGCTCAGATACGAAGCATGCTCGAAAATGAAAAGGGACTTAATGAATTAAAGTCACGTTTTGTTTCTATGGCATCCCATGAGTTCCGTACTCCTCTGGGGGGAATCCTAACGTCTATCTCTTTAATCGCAAAGTATCCAAAGACCGAAGATCAGGTGAAAAGAGATAAACACATTCAAAATGTAAAAAAGTCGGTAAAAAATCTAACAAATATTCTTAATGATTTTTTATCACTGGATAAGCTTGATCAAGGCAAAGTGAGTTCAAGTCCAAGTCGATTTGATTTTATTCATTTTATCGAAGAAGCAGTAGATGAGATCCGAGATACAAGCATTAGTAAACATGATATAGTCTGCATTCATAAAGATTCAGAGATTATGATTTTTCAAGATAAAGAGATGATTCGAAACGTGGTTATTAATCTCATCTCGAACGCCATCAAATATTCACCTGAACAAAGTATCATCACAATAAATGCACAAAAAACAGATTCAAAACTCATTCTTAGTATTGAGGATCAAGGAATGGGGATTCCCCTAGAGGATCAAAAACACCTTTTTGAACGGTTTTTTAGAGCACAAAATGTGACCAATCTCCAAGGTACTGGGCTTGGATTAAATATCGTTAAACGATATCTAGACCTTATGGGCGGCGAGATTGAATGCATGAGTATTGAGAATCAGGGAACAACCTTTAAGGTTTCATTACCTTTGGAGAAAACATGAAAAAGATCTTAATCATCGAAGATGATACCATTATGCGTGAAAATACAGCAGAGATTTTAGAGCTGGCCCAATATGAAGTGAAGACTGCTCCTAACGGCAGGATTGGAAGTGCTCTTGCTAAGGAAATAAAACCTGATCTTATAATCTGTGACATCATGATGCCCGAATTGGATGGTTATGGTGTGTTACATATCCTTTCTAGAGATGAAAAAACGGCATCTATACCATTTATCTTTTTAACAGCAAAAGCAGAAAAAAGTGAAATTAGAAAGGGGATGGAATTAGGTGCTGACGACTACCTCACCAAACCTTTTGACGATATAGAACTTTTAAATGCCATAGAATCAAGATTAAAAAAAATGGAAATTTTAAAAAAGGAATTTTCTCGCGACGTAAAAGGTTTAAATAATTTTTTAGAAGAGGCCAGTGGAATCCAAGAACTAAATAACCTTTCTAAAAATAAGCCTCTTGCAAAATATAAGAAGAAAGAAGTTATTTTTCACGTAGGTGATAATCCTCATTATGTTTATTTTATCAATAAAGGCAGTGTAAAAACTTACAAGACCCATGATGATGGAAAAGAATTGATCACAAATGTGTATCATGCAGGGGAGTTTTTTGGACACGTGGCCCTGTTTGAACAAAGGGTTTATGCTGACTCCGCCCTTGTTATGGAAGAAAGTGATATTTATAAAATCCCAAAAGAAGATTTTCTTGCTCTGATTTATAAAAATCGTGAGGTTGCTCAGCAATTTATTAAATTGCTCTCCAATCAGGTTGGTGAACAGGAGAAACAACTTTTAAGACTTGCCTATGACACTGTTAGAAAGAGAACGGCCGATGCCTTGTTACATTTGACTAAAGGAACAAGTAACAAGAATTCTACTTTGCGGGTGACTCGTGATGATTTGGCCAATATGGTAGGAACTGCTACAGAAACAGTTATTCGCTGTTTGACGGAGTTTAAGGAGAATGAACTCATTGAAGTCAGTGGTCGAGAAATCACCATTTTAGATCAAAAAGGGCTCGCAGAGATCCAATAAAAAGCTGATTTATATCAGTATTTGAACCAATACCGCTCATGCCATTTTTTTTTTTTCCGTTTTAGGATGAGAAGATGAAGAGAATCCTAATAACGACTGATTTTTCAGCAAATTCGAAGCATACGATTGAGTATGTCTTAGACTTTCTACATGATACTAAAATCCTAAGTGAAATACTTCTAGTTAATACTTTTATGGTTCAACAAACTGATCCGTTACAAGTGATTAGACAAAATGATGAATTCAAGATGAGATCCAGGGCCGGATTAGAAAAAGAAAAGACCGAAGCCTTAAAAAAAATTAATAATTCAAATATTTCAGTTAATACGTCATCACATATGGGGACATTGAGTAATGTTATACTTCAGTTGCTGAAAAAAGAGAAAATCGATTTAGTGGCCATGGGAAAAGATGGAGGCAGGCATGTAGAGACTGTTGCGGCCTTATTAAGAGAAAAAGAATGTCCGCTGTTAATTACTTACTTAAAAGAGTGACCCCCTCATGTAAGTCGATTATGTTAACGATGAGAGATTAGTATTGCATTCCGGAGAATTCTAAAAGTTTTTTTTCGTCTAAAACATAAATAATCTTTCCTTCCTGAGTAATCATTCCCTCTTCTTTAAATTCTGTTATAAATCTAATGATCGTTTCGCTAACTGTACCAATCATTGAGGCGAGCTCTTCACGGGTCAGTTTGATATTAATTCTTGTTCTGCCATCTTCTTCAATTCCATAGGTCTTTTTGAGCATCAAAATAAGTTCTGCCAAACGTTCACGTACATTTTTTTGAGACATGGATGAGACCATAGACTCTGCAGTTCCCATTTCTTTACTTAGCCTTTGAATAAGTTGAAGGGCCATATTTGGCTTTTCTTTTATGGCCTTATAGATAAAGTTTTTATCGATAAAACAAATGGTAGCTTCTTCTAGTATCGTGGCATTGGCCATATAAGGCTCATTGCTAAAAAGACTTCTATGCCCCAAAATGTCACCACTAGAGGCAATCCTTATGATGAATTCTTTGCCGTCACTGCCAACCTTAGAAATCTTTATCTTTCCTTTGTTTACACAATAAAGTCCAAATGGGGGGTTGCCTTGAAAAAAAAGAGTGTGACCTTTTTTATAGGTATTTATGACCTTGTTTTCATCTATTTGAGAAAGAGAGAAGGAATCCAAATGACAAAAAATACCTTTGCCTCTGGATTCACAATGCTCACAATTAACATTTTTATTTAAAGTCAAACCAACTCCGTTCTTATATGTGGTTAGATCCGGACTTTTAAGGAATCTTTTCTTTCGGGAGAAGATCTTCCAATTCATCCAATTCTTTCTGTACATCATTGGGGATAAAAGTTCCTCTAGTACCTGAAAAATCAAATTCAACACTTTCTACATATTCAGCAAAACATCTTTTAGCAATTGGATGTTTTGAATACTTTCGAATGCATAGTTTTAAAAAAAGATCACTAGAGCCGAAATACTTCTCTCTGTTAAGATTCTTTTCCGTGAGACCTAGCCAGAAAACCATCTCAGGGGCCAATTTAGATAATGGGTTTTCAAACAGAAAGTGAGAAAGAATGCCGTAAGAAAAAAGAAGGTCAATGTCGTAATCTCCTACGTAAACATCTTTTTTAAAAAGAGGCGATAAGATCTCGTTAATAAAATTTGTCATTTGTACGTCAGTGCTAGGGGCATGTTTTAAATACTTGTTTTTGTCCCATGATTTGAGCCTTTTTATCCAAGTTTTTAAGATTTCTTTTTCAGCGTTTGGGAATTTCTTTT
>CAMCZE010000162.1 GCA_945885655.1 Bacteriovorax stolpii
GTCTGCAATCAAAGACTCAAACTTGGCTCGTGAGAGATTAAGATTTAAATGTTTAGGGCCCGAAGCATCCATTGTGATGAATGGAAGATTAATATCTGTTTGAGTTACTGACGAAAGCTCATGTTTAGCTTTTTCAGCAGCTTCTTTTAAACGCTGAAGCGCCATCTTATCGTTTTTAAGATCGATGCCCGATTCTTTTTTAAACTCTTCGGCAATCCAACTGATAATACGATAATCACAGTCTTCTCCACCAAGAAAAGTATCACCGTTAGTTGATTTAACTTCAAATACGCCATCAGAAGTGATCTCAAGAACAGACACATCGAAAGTACCACCACCTAAATCGAAGACTGCGATGTTTTGATCTTTCTTAGCATCTAACCCGTAAGCAAGAGCAGCTGCTGTTGGCTCATTGATGATACGTTTCACATCAAGACCAGCAATTCGACCAGCATCTTTTGTTGCTTGTCTTTGCGCATCGTTAAAATAGGCTGGAACTGTAATAACTGCTTCAGTGACTGGCTGACCTAAATAATCTTCAGCCGCCTTTTTCATTTTTTCAAGAACTCTTGCTGAAATTTCTTGCGAAGAATATTCTTTTCCGTCAACTTTTACCCATGCATCACCATTTTTATTAGCGAAGATTTCGAAAGGAGCAATTTGTTTAAAGTGGGCCACTTCTTTATCTGTAAATTTACGACCAATAAGTCGTTTGATACCAAACAGAGTTTTTGTAGGATTCGTCACTGCCTGACGCTTAGCAACCTGACCAACAAGAACTTCACCATTACTAGCGAAACCAATGATTGATGGAGTTGTGTTATGTCCTTCAGCGTTTGGAACGATCTTATAAGATCCATTTTCCATAACTGCTACACATGAGTTTGTTGTACCTAAGTCAATTCCGATAATCTTTCCCATATATTTCTCCTTTCGACCTAATTATTGATTACTACTTGTCACGACAACTTTTGCTGCTCTGACAAGACGACCGTTTAGTGTATAACCCTTCTGAAATTCTTTAATTACTTCATTTGGTTTTTTGCCTTCCACTTGCTCTTGAGCAACAGCTTCATGAAAATTGGGATCAAATTCTTTCCCTAATGCATCCACTGGTTGAAGACCATGTTTTGAAAGAGCATCAATGAATTGCTTTCTCACCATATCTAGACCGGTTACGATATTTTTCATCTTCTGATCTTGATCTGGTTTTAACATATCAATTGTACGTTCAAAATTATCGACCACTTGAAGAAGATCAGAAAGAACTCGTTCATTTCCGTATTTCAAAAGATTTTCTTTTTCACGTTCCATACGCTTACGATAATTGTCCATTTCCGCAGCGACATAAAAATATTTCGCTTTATAATCAACTTCCTCTTTTTTAGTTTCGAGAGAAACACCTTCGGGAGCCAGGCCCTCTTCTTCGGTCTCTTTTTCTTCATTCAAATTTTGATTTTGTTCCATTCTTTTCTCGCTCGATTTCACGTTAAGATACTTCTAAGATGGTGTTTATTTTCTAAGTGTCAATGAATGATAGTTAAAATAAATCTCTTGGTCGGTCCGTCAAATCCTAACTAGCTGAAAATTAGCTAATATTTGGCCTCAAGGCGAAAGATATCGTCCATCAAGGAGTCAAGCATGAGGAAACCTAAAGACGAAAGCTTCATCTTCTCTCCCGTCCATTTTCCGTAGCCTTGTTGTTCCCAACTTTTAATTAAGCAGCCCATTTTTTGTGGATTTTTAGGTTTCCACCCCTCAGAAGTTCTAAGCTCAAGATAGTTTTTTTCAAGATCAATTTCACTAGCGCCAAGAGATTCTTGCTCGATCTCTGCTTCACTAACTTTCCATTTATACCGTAGGGCCTTATCATGCCCTAAAGAAAAATAGCCCGTTCCAGTGGGCCCAAAGGCCGCAACAGATTCTGAGCCCCAATACTTTTTATTATGCAAGGACTCAAATCCTGGTAGAGAAAAATTTGAAACTTCGTAATGATGAAAACCCTGATTTTTTAAATATTCACTCACCAAAAGGTATTCTTCACGTATGAATTCATCATCCGGTATTGCTTGGATGTGAGGGTATTTTGAGCGAGCATTTAAGATATAAAGGCTAATATGTTTAGGCTTATATTGAAGAAGATTATCTAATTCTTTTTTTATATCTCGTTTTTGTTCTTTTGAGAAAGGTAAACCCAAGAGGAAATCCAGAGAAAAATTCCAATCATTTTCATGACAGAATTTCAAAAGAGAGTGACTCTCCTCAAGAGTATGATCTCGATCCATAATTTTTAAAAAATGTGGATCTAAAGTCTGGGTTCCAATGGAAATCCTGTTGAGGCCAATTGATTGCCATGATTCGATGAGGCCTTTAGTCCAAGTTCCTGGATCAATCTCCATCGTAAACTCAGCATTTTTTTTAAGTGTGAGACCGCTAAGAATCTTGCCTTTAAAAAATTCGGCTCCCCTCTCACCCCATAACGATGGAGTTCCTCCTCCTAAATAAAGAGTTTCAAGCTCACTCCAACGAACTCCGTTCTCACTCATGAGTTTCTTATGACGCTCAACACCTATTTCTAGAAACTGATGAAAATCGTTTATCTGTGATGAATCTGGGTCATACTTACGTTTATAGAAATCACAGTAGTTGCAAAGATGGCGACAGAAAGGAACATGCAGATAAAGACTAGAAACCTGAGTCATGGATGAAAATTTCCTTCAAAAAGATCGAGGCAAGGTGGATAATAGACCGACCAACGCAGCTTGGCACCCGTAAATAAGGAAGATATGAAAATTGATCAGGTAACTCTCGATAACGGTCTTAATACTCTTTTTATTAATTCTCCAGGTTGTAGTGCAGGAACAGTACAAATGTGGTTCCGTGCCGGAAGTGCTTTAGAAGATAAAGAGAATGAGGGTATTGCTCACTTCCTTGAACATATGTTTTTTAAAGGCACCCCTACTCGACCAGGAACCCAACTGGCCCATGACATTGAGTCTTATGGTGGCGAAGTTAATGCGTTCACTTCTTTTGATTACACTTGTTATTACATCAACACACCAAGTATTTTTTTAGATAAATCCGTAGACATTCTTTTGGACATGGTTGCCAACCCACTTTTTGGAAAAGATGAAATACCTTCTGAAAGACAGGTAGTATTTGAAGAATATCGTCGAGCTATGGATAATCCTTCTCAATATAATTTTATTCAGCTTCAAAAAACATCTTTTGAAGGTGGATATATGCACCCCATTTTGGGACGTGAAGATACGATCCTTAATTTCTCTCAAGAGCAGATCAAACACTTCCGTGAAAACAACTACAACCTCGAAAATGCTTTATTGGTTGTTGCAGGTGACTTAAAACAAATCGAAAATCTTAAATTGAAGATTGGTTCATTTAAATTGCCTCACGGAAAAAAATCAGACTTTGGTTTATTTAAATTAAAACATCGTGAGACGATCAATGTTCACGATAAAGATATTCGTCAGGCAACACTCACTTTATGTATTCAGTCTCCAGGTTATTCGGATGACGATGCTCCAGCCCAAGACCTGGCAGTTAACTGTCTGGCCCATGGTGAGACTTCCCGTTTTTATCAGGCACTCGTTGCAAAAACATCCATCTGCAACGGAATAGCTGGATCAACCATGTATTTTGCCAATGGTGGCGTACACATGATCAAAATGAACTTCCCTGTTGAGAATTTATCAAAAATTACAAAAATTTTTATGGATGTTTTAACAGAGGCAGTTCAAGAAGGTTTTCTGCCAGATGAACTTAACAAAATTAAAAATCAATATATCGCTTCAAAAGTTTACGAAAAAGAATCTATCGAGTCTTATGCTTTCAGTTTGGGTCATGGATTTGCCCAGGCCGGAAACATTCACTGTGAAGAAGATTTTATTCAGAAAATTCGTGAGACCACCATTGATCAGGTCTGGGATGGTCTCATCGAAATCATTAAAGAATCTTCTCATTTTACTCTTCAAGTACCTAAAGGCACAAAAATTCCTTCTTTGGAGAAACAACTTAAAACGTGGCAGAGTCAACTCACAAAACTTAGTTCTAGAATTAAAGTTAAAGATGAGAGTGTAAAATGTATTGCTTCTGATTATGACCCGATGGTGAAAGTTGTTAACTTAAAACCAGGCATTAAATTTATATATCGACAAAATAAAATGACTCCGACTTTTGTTCTTCATGCCTACATGAAGGGGGGGCAGTCTTTTGAGAATCCGAAAAATGCCGGAATCCACCACTTGATGAGCCGACTTTTTAATTATGGCTATAAAGGTATCTCTTACGAAAAACTTAAAAATGAACTTGAATCGCTTTCATCTTCTTTGGGTGGCTTCTCTGGAAAAAATGCTTATGGGATTACTCTTCATGGTCAGTCCCGGGATTATGACCGTCTAACCACCCATTTTTTTGGAACTCTTTTCAAACCTGACTTTCCTAAAAAGTTTTTTGAGCATGAAAGAAAAATTATTAAACGCGCTTTAGACAACCAAAAAGAAGATGCTACAAAACAAGCTTTTAAAGCATTTTATAAAATGGTTTTTAATGGCCATCCTTATTCTTTGGATCTGGCAGGTACTCCCGAAACTCTTAAAACTTTCTCCGATGCTGCTCTTCACAAACTTCACCAGTCTCATCTTAAAAACTCAGAGATGGTTCTCACATATTGTGGAGATCAAGATTTTAATGTGATCTTTTCCATGCTTCAGAAAGTGTTTAAAACAATCCCATCCCGTATACCTGTCAAAAAAGCGAAAAAGAAGGCCAATGGTGTCGTTGGCAAAAATCTTTCTTTAGAATTTGACCGAGAACAAACCCAGATAGTCATCGGTGCTCCAGCATTTTGTATCGGTAGCAAAGAAGACATTTTTCTTAAGATGATCACGGCCCACCTTTCAGGACAAAGTTCTGAACTATTTGTAGAAGTCAGAGATAAACAAGGTCTTTGTTATTCAGTTTCTCCTATCCATGTTTCCGCCCTTGAGGCTGGCTGCTGGGGAATTTATATCGGCTCAGGACACGATAAGACTGAAGCCGCCATTAATGCCATCATCATTCTTTTAAACAAACTAAGAAACGATGGCATTAAAATTGAAGAATTTGAAAGGATTAAAACAATGATTGATGGTCACAACCTCTTAGGCATTCAGACGAATGAAGACTATGCTCAGTTTTATTCAATCCCCGTTCTTCATGGACTTGGTTTGGATTTCCCACATAAAAACAATGAACACATTCGAAATGCAAGTTATAGTGACTTTCAAGGATTCTTAAAAAAATTCTTTGGAAAAAAATGGAATATTATCCGTGCTGGTAGAAAAACTTAAGAAACTTTTTTAGTTTGAGTGGGGAACACTCCACTCATAAGCATCTCATTTTCTGTGGCTTCGCTTTTTAAGATCTTTTTAAAAATTAAATTATTCTCTACTCCGGTGCGGTTTTTGGCCGCGAGTAGAGTCATTAAAGTTGTCATAGATTCAAAACTTGTTGCAATCATACTATAGAAACACGGAATATCTAAAAAGTTCGGAACCACTCCGTTCAAATGCCCATAGGCCATTTTGCCGAGCTGAGAATAATATTGAACATCTACAATTTTTTTATTTACTGATTCTGAGAAATAGCCACACACCACTAAAGAAGTATCGGCCACTTCCTTATAAACTTTTTTCTGATCCTCACGTGTAAGCTGAGTTGCTTCTAGAAGTTTAAGGCCCAAAACTTTTTCCCGAACCTTGCCTTCATTAACTTCAAAAAAATCTTGGGATAATAAAAATTTATCTAATACGCCACTTGAATAATAGATGAGTGATTCCGGTACCGGGCAAAGAGACTTTTTATTGATCTCCATCAAACCATCAAAAAAGAAACCTTGTAAGTTTACAGCTAGAACGATCTTTTTATCATCATCTTTTGGATGCATGAGTGGGTTCTCCCTCTGTAATTATCATAGCATCAAATTTATTCAATAAATGGCACCTGGACTTTTTTGCCTAGTCTAGTCACAATAGGGGCATGAACCGAATTCGCGTATTTTTTGCCATACTCTTAGGACTCTTATTTTTTCCTGTTTGGCGCTTCATGGATGTCATAGCGTTCATCTGGCCCAGTCCCTTACTTTATTCCTTCTTTTTCTTTTTTGTTCTTTCTCTTTTTGTCGCAACTCCACTTAAACTCGCCTTACCAAAGTTTAAAAGACGCTGGCTCCTCACAGGCATATTCACACTCCTTTCTTTCACATGGTGGTCTGGCCCCCTCTCTCCTATGGCAACCATAGATCCTGCTTTCGCTCATTGTGGACGAACTACCTACGCTGGTCTTTTTTATCCCGCCCGTTCTCTTTTGAGTGCTGCCTTCCAAGATGATCTTGAGGCCCATAACCAACTTTGTTGGATCAAAAAACTCACCACTCATATTCCTGAGAAGTTTGAAGCTCAAAATGAATTTGAAGATTATTTAAAACTCATAGATAAAAAATTAATTCTACCGGAACATAAATTCCGTGTTTCTTTACCACTTATTGCTTATCTACACGGAGTTGCTTCAACTCGTTGGGAAATTGCCCAAAATCAAGTATCAAAAGTCAGAACTGGAGCCGTTTTTTTGGATAAACTACATTTTTGGCACGGTCAATACAATGACGAGATTAGTTCTCGTAGGTATTCTTGGCTTGATTGGCCCATGGGTCCTTATATGCAATTTGAATATGGACTGATTGAAAAGAACTGGGAAAAAATTTTAAATTCGCTAAAAGTTGAACCTTAAGCTTCTTCAATCTCTACCATGACAAACCCTACTTCCAAGGCCTGTCCTTCTTTAACATTGATAAGTTTTACAATCCCATCAGCGCCAGACTTAATTTCATTTTCCATTTTCATGGCCTCTAAAATAAGTACTGTTTCACCTTTCGTTACTTTATCGCCTACCTTTTTCATAAGCTTCACGACCTTGCCAGGCATCTGAGTTAATAAGGCCCCAGCACCACCAGCATGCAGTCCTGACGGTTTATAACCACGATAAACCTTATACATTTCCGAATGGGAAACAAGGACTTCGTTGACCCCAAGTGTGGTAAGTTTTTTCCAACCGGTTTTATCAAAAGAATAATAATCTCTGCCTGCTAACTTTTTAACAAACAGCTGAGTCTTTTTACCCTCATGAATAAACTCAAATACTTTATACTTCTCGATCATAGGCAAAAGCTCTACGTCTAGAAAGAATTCG
>CAMCZE010000163.1 GCA_945885655.1 Bacteriovorax stolpii
ACTTCTGATGAGCCTCTGATTATCCATGGGGCCGTAAATTTAGCAGAAGATCCTAAGAAGTTTTATCCCAATAAGATTGGTCTTTTAAAAGATGAATCTGATGAACGTGTGACATCCGTCAGGGTGAGTGTACCTCTTAAACAGCTCAATAGTTATTCTCTTACTCAGATGAAAACAGTTCTTTTAAGTTATAGAGGATCTGTACCTATTCATTTTATTTTTGAAACTCCAGAGGGTAGGGCAAGACTTTCTTTAGATGACAACTTTCTTGTTAATCCATCTCCTCAGATGGCCGCTAAGATAAATGAAATCATGAATGCAAATTCAGTCTCGTTTATTATCGATGGCAAAGTTGAGGAAATGAGGCAGTGAAAATCGCATTCATCTTACTGATGTTCTTGAGTCTAAATGTATTTGCTCAAGAAGCGAAAGTGGTTCAAGAGAAAAAAACTTTTTCAAATCTAATCGTCTTTTCGGAGTTGAGACTTCAAGGAATAACCCTCACTGACCTGGGGCTTGAGCGGAGTGAGAATTTTACTCGGCCAGTTTCTGCTGCTGTTGAGAAGTGGATGATGCCTAAAATAGAGAGTTTTTTTGAAGGAATTGTCTCTTGTGAAGAGGATTGCCCAAGCTTTTATTATAAATGGATTAAAATGCTGCCGGAAGAAGCCGGGCCTATTGAGGAAAAGTATCGAGGGCATGTTTTTTTAAGAATGGAATTATTTCTTAAAAAAAATCTATCTGATTTTGAGTGGAGTGGAAGATTAATTTTTATTGAGATCAATACTAAAAGAGTGCTTAAAACATTAGATATTCCAGCAACTTCAAAAAAATGGAATCTTATTAATAAAAAGGAACTCAATTCCGCCTTGGCCTCTGAAATCTATAAACGAATTATTTATTCACTTCAAAAAATCAACGATCATTTTTTAAACGAGCATGCATACCAGAAAGTTCTAAGACTAAACGTTCAGGGTTATAAAAAATTAGATGATGTTAGATTTTTAATATCTGAGATGGAAAGTCGGATGAAGGAGCAAAATCTCATTATAAAGATCGACTCATTTGATCAGGAAGGGGCCCAGCTTCTTATTTACCTTCCTGGTGAGGAAAAATCGTTTAGTGATTTATTGTCGCGACTAAAAGAGTTAAAATTATTTGAAAGCTATAAGATCATGCATGAATTCAATGGAGTTCAGCATGTGCTTAAATTTGTGAACGAATAATTTTAAGGATGAACAATGCCTTCAATGAACAGGTTGATGCCCTTACTTGCGGCCATCCTCATCTTGACCTCATGTGCAAAACTCAGCCGTCGCCAGCCTATTGGGCAAGTCACTCGAATGTCCAAGGCCACTGAGTTCAGTCCGATTATGAAAAAAGTAGCATTGCTCACTTTTTATAATGAATCGCCTCTGGGTGGTGAAGATCTAGGCATTACGGCCACAGAAGAATTCCGAAGAGAGCTTTCAAAATCAAAAGATTTTTTGGTTGATCCTGAGGGAGAGTCCATCTTTGGAAGCTCAAAAGAAATATATGCTGGAGGAGGAGTTAAACTTGCTCAGTTGGCCCGGAAAGCGAAGATGTCCGGAGTTAATATAGTGATCTTTGGACGCATTAAAGAAGCACGTATCCGTCAAAAGAGTGATGAGATTGGTTTTGTGAGAAAAATTAAATCGTTGTCAGAAAGTTATGTTGAAATAAAAGTGTATGATGTCCTTGCCAACAAAGAGCTTTTTTCTGAAACAGTAGACGGAAATACCTCCGATGATAATTTAAGATTTTATCAACAAGATTCGGAGGAGAGTCTTTCGTATCGCCAAGACCTTTTAAGATATTCAGTTAAGGTGGCCATCAGAAAGTTTGTTCCAAGAGTGATCAAACTTGGAAATCGATTGGACTGGATGGGAAGAGTTGCTAAAATATTAGGAACAAGAATTTTTTTAAATGCAGGTAGAACATCAGGTTTAAATATTGGAGACATTCTCAAAGTTGTAACTGAAGGTCAGGAAATTTATGATCCAGAATCAGGAGCGGTTTTAGGTATGTCTCCAGGTGAAGTTAAAGGAACACTTGAAGTCGTTGATTATTACGGTCAAGATGGAGCAATCTGCATTTTGCACTCAGGCGGCTCTGTAACTGAAGGGGACTTTGTCCAATTATACTAATGACAGAAATTACAAAAATTCCATTTCTCGTAGTCTCTTCTTCTCCCTATATGAGGGGTATTCTTAAGTTTGTTCTTGAAACACTTCTTCATACTGAAGTAACGGAACTAGAATCAGAGGAAAAAGCACTCTCATTTCTTAAAAACTTACCGCTTGCCCCAAGTATGATTGTTTATGATTACACTCCAGATGCTTATTTGCTTGAAGATTTTTTTGGTTATTTAAAAGAACATTCTAAAAAAGTAAAAATCATCATCCTCGTCGATGAAGTTAGAGCAGAAGGCCAAGATCTCATAAAAGATTCAAACCAAATGCTCCTGATGGATGAATCAAATCTTCCTAATGAATTAGTGGAACAGTCAAAACTAACTTTTAAGGACACTCCGTACTTAAATGAGGAAGAATACTGTCGTATTGATATTAATTTTCTCTCCATCTTGGATGGCATTAATAAAAATCTTTTTATTAAACTTGGCCCTGATAAATACATTAAGATTTATAACGAAGACGATACGACCAACATTCTTGATATCAAAAAGTATAAAGAAAAGGGAATTAATTACCTTTATCTTAAACGTGATACTGGTATGTGGGTGATCAATCAGATCCAGAATCAAATTGATATTTTTCTTAAGGCCAATAATTTTAGATTTGTACTTAGAGGGGCGAGTGATAGTCCGGAAAAAAGATTTGAACAGAAAATCTTACGAATTGATGATGAAGTCCACCTAGATAAAGATTTTAAAGAAACCATTGATAAGGCCGTGCTTAAAATTAGATCTCTTGTCGAGAAGCAGCCCAAGGTTGACCATTATTTAAAACAACTCAAAGAGCATCAGGATGATTACGCCATTTTTACGCAGAAGATGAACTTAACTAGTCTCATTTCCTGTGTGCTGGCCAAACAGCTTGATTGGATATCTAAGACCACCATGGATAAACTTGTTTATGCATCAGTTCTCTGTGATATCACCCTTGCTGTGAGACCAAAACTTATTCGGATTGGAAGCTTAAAAGAATTTGAAAAAATTAAACATACAATATCCGAAGAAGATCAAAAACTGTTTTTGTCTCACCCTAAAGATGGGGCCAATCTGATAAAAAGATATTTTTCGCAGGCCCCCCCGGATACGGATTCATTAGCGATGGAGCATCATGAACAAGCGGATGGAAATGGTTTTCCAATGGGGATGAGGGCCGAAAAGCTTGCTCCGTTATCTGCATTGTTTATTGTGGCCAATGATTTTGCTTATTATTTTTTAAATGACGAAGAACCAACGATTGATGAATTTCTTTTACGAGCTGAACATCGTTATGATTTTGTAAACTTTAGAAAAATTATCAAAGCCCTTGAGAAAATAAAAAGAAAATAGAAGGGCCCGCAATTCAGCAGGCCCTTCTATTTTATTGTTCTTTTTTATCAGCTCTTTTTTTCTCTCTCATCTCTTTAAGTTCTTTTCTGTTTTCTCTAAGGCCTTGACGGCAGGCCTTAAGGGCCTCATGAGTTTCAGCTTTACTTACGCAAGTTTTAGCTTCTTGCATTGTCGTAATTCTTTTATCCAAACCGGCATTCATTTTTTCTTTAATTTGTGCCACGGTTGGTTTTTCACCGTGACCTTCACGTGCAAAAACAGAGAACGACAATAAACTTAAAATAATAAAATACTTCATAGCACCCCTTTAGGTTAGTGAATGAGATAAGTTTAAACCGGGTCTATTGATAGTCAATAGGGTCGATGACGCCAGCCTCTTTAAAACCTCTAAGTCGTAAGGCGCATGAGTCACATTGGCCACATGCCTTTTGAGTGCTTTTATAACATGACCAACTTAGTTTAAATGGAACTCCTAGATCTAAACCCTGGCGCACGATGTCTTTTTTTTTCATGCTGATTACTGGTGTGAGAATGTGAATATTTCCGGCCTTCGTGCCTTCTTTAATGACCTTGTTAAAAGCATCATAATAACTTGGTCTACAATCTGGATAACCAGGCGAGTCTTCGTGATTTGCTCCGATATAGAGTTTTGTGGCCCCTACGACTTCTGCCCATGAAACTGCTAAGGAAAGTATGATGGAGTTTCTGAAAGGAACATATGAATCAGGAATAAGGGTCGAATCACCTTGATATGTTTTTACATCCATACTTTCATCTGTCAGAGAGCTGCCACCAATCTGTTTAAGGAAAGTCATATCAATGATTTTTCTTTTTGAATTAGGCACCTGATAAAAGTCAGAGATCTGATTAAAAGAGGAACGTTCTTTTTCTGAGGTCTTCTGGCCATAATTCATATGGAGAAAATACAAATCATCGTGGTTCTTCATTGCAATTCCTGCGCAAAGCAAAGAGTCCATACCACCACTTAGAAGAACGATCACTTTTTCCATTTATGCCTTTTCACAATATTCTTTAATTTTATCTTCAATGAGTTTTACCTTTTTGATAGCATTAAGTTTCTTTTGAGTGATGTCACCCTCAGTTTCTCTTACCATCGTATAAAACTTGATCTTTGGCTCCGTTCCTGAAGGACGAAGGAAGAGTTTGTTACCACTAGAAAAAGTAAAACTTAAAACGTTACTTTTAGGAAGAGCAATCGTTTTATTTATTTTAAGACTAAGATCCATAGAAAGTGATGTTTCATAATCTTCTTTAGCAACAATCTCTTCACCAGCGAAATGTGTTTCAGGGAAATCGCGAAATAGACTCATGATTCTTTGAATTTTTTGTGCTCCTGCAATACCTTCATAATCAAGAGAAACTAATGACTCATAAAAGAAACCAAATTGAGCGTAAATATCATCAAGAGACTCAATAAGGTTTTTACCTTTACGTTTATAATAAAGTGCCAATTCAGACATGAGGGCAACGGAACTCACAGCATCTTTATCACGGCATTCAGAGTGTGGCATATAGCCGAAAGACTCTTCTGATGCAAAAACAAAATTAAACGGAGCTTTGTTCAATTCGTGATCTCGAATAAGTCCTGCCATCCATTTAAATCCTGTCAAAGTGTCTTGAACCACGCCACCAAAATGTTCCACGATAGCGTTTTGAATTGGTGAGGTCACAATTGATTTAATCACCAGAGCATTCTTAGGCAGAGTTTTCTTTTCCGTTTTCATGCTAAAGATATAAAAAAGCATGAGGGCCGCAATTTGATTTCCGTTAATGATCGCTGCTTTACCATGATCGTTGACGACCACACCGAGACGGTCACCGTCGGGATCGGTGCCATAAGCTATATCGGCATTGTTTTTGAGCATATAATCGATGGCCATGGCCATTGCTTTAGGTTCTTCAGGATTTGGAGATTTTACGGTGCTGAAGTTTCCATCTGGCATGGCCTGCTCAGCGATGCTGTGAAATTTTGTGAAACCCAAACGTTTTGCAATGGCCGTGCAGGGAACTTGTCCAGAGCCGTGAAGGGCAGTATAAATGATAGAAAGCTCTGATCCATGTTCGTTACAAAGATTTAGATCTTGGATAACTTTTGTTTCGATGATTTTATAAAAAGCTTCTTCAACTTGTTCATCAGTCCAGAAGGCCAGTTTTCGTTTTTCTGCCTCTTCAAAACTCATATACTTAATGTCATTCCAGTCAGTCAGTTCGTTGTAGCTATCGATAATTTTTTTATCCATAGGGGGAACAACTTGAGCGCCATCTTCCCAAAAAGCTTTAAAACCATTGTAGATAGGAGGATTGTGGCTGGCCGTGATCATGATGCCTGTTTGGGCTTTATAATAACGAACACCAAATGAGAGCATGGGTGTTGGAGTTAAAACTCTAAAAACATGGGCCTTAATTCCATTGGCTGCAAATACTCCAGCAGCTTCTAAAGCAAATTCTTTTGAACGGTGGCGGGAGTCATAAGAGATAACCGCCGAACCACCACCAAATTGTTTGATGACATTATTGGCAAGGGCCTGAGTCGCCCGACGAACATTATATTTATTCATGCGGTTTTGACCCATGCCCATTGGAGCACGTAGACCACCGGTTCCAAATTCTAGATCTCGATAAAATCGTTCGGTTAATTCTTGCTCAGATTGAGGCAATTCGGATAATAGTTTTGAAATTTCTTGTCGGTCTTCATCACTAAAGTAGGCATTATTTCCCCAACGTTTAGCGTTTTCTAAGATTTTTGATTCCATATTGATTCCTTCTTTTGCCAAGTACATCAAAATACCTATGACAGAAAGGATATGTCAAAAATAACACTCAGCATTTAAAGGTATCGACTTGATAGATTCCTTCGAGACTATTAATATACGCCATGGCCAATATCAAAAACAAACATTCAAAAAATATTCCCGGTGCTTTTTATTGTACAGATCCTGATGATGATCAGGGTGAGGGCTGCATTGCTTGTAACGTTTGTTATTCGGGTGCTCCAGAATTTTATGCAGAAGATGACTGCGGAAATGCTTACATCAAAAAACAACCAGAAACTCCTGATCAAATCGCTCTTTGTGTCGAGCAAATGGACGCATGTCCGGTCAATTCAATCGGCCGAAACGGTTAATTTTTTTCTCCATTTATTTAGATTTCCTTTAAACTGTTAGAAATACATTTCCGTTTAAAAGGGGAAAGCATGAATCCTAGCGTCATTGAGCTATCGGCGACGATTATATTCGCCATAGCTATCATACACACCTTTATCGTGAGTAAGTTTGCCGATATGGCCCATCATCACGAAGATGGCTCTATCGCACACGGAATACTTCACTACTTAGCTGAAGTCGAAGCCGTGTTTGGTATGTGGGCCATTGTTTTTATCTTAGTGGTTATCGGAGTTGAAGGAATTCAAGCACCAGTTACTTATCTTGAATCTCTTAACTTTACTGAGCCTGCTTTTGTTTTTGTCATTATGGCGATGGCCGGAACAAGACCAGTTATCAAGCTTGCTGAACACACGATCGTTTTAATATCGAAATTGATCCCTCTTCCCAGGAAGATGGCGTTCTATTTTACA
>CAMCZE010000164.1 GCA_945885655.1 Bacteriovorax stolpii
TCCCTATGCATCTGAATATCTGACTCCTTATGCCGAAACAAAATCGATGGCCGAAAAACTTGTGCTTCAGATGAATGATAATAAACATTTTCTCACTTGTGCCTTGAGACCTCATATTATTTGGGGACCGGGAGATCCTTATTTTTTTCCCCAGATCATTCAGAAGGGTAAAGAGGGTAAACTGCGTATTGTTGGAGATGGAGAAAATCTGGTTGATGTCATTTATATAGAGAATGCGGCCCGGGCACATGTTCAGGCCTTTGAAAGTCTCAATCCAGGATCTCGAGTATGTGGTCAAGCCTATTTTTTAGGCCAAGAGCGTCCCGTGAAACTATGGGATTTTATTAATCAGATTCTGAGTTATGTAAAAGTGGAACCAGTGATGAAAGTGATTGATCTAAAATCTGCTTATCGCCTTGGCTGGTTGTTTGAAAAAACATTTTTAATTGCTGGGATTCAAAAACCTGCTCCACCTATGACCAGATTTAATGCTCTTTATTTAGGCAAGTCTCATTATTTTTCTCATCAAAAGGCCCAACGTGATTTTGCCTACAGTCCTCAAATTTCCATAGAAGAAGGATTAAAAAAAACTTTTTCAGGCAAAGAGGTTTTAAGGGTGGAACGGAATTAGTCGGATTAGCTTCTATTTCATGGGTGATGTGGAAGAAAGTGGCCTCTTATCAAAAGGGCCATATTTAAAAAGTATGTATTTTAAAGCTTTGATATCCCTTACAATAAATGAGGTGTTTGACCTTAAGGTAAAGGGATTTTATGAAGGCCATTCAGTCATTTAAAGACAGTTTAAGTTTTGATTATCGGTCAATGGCCTTGTATCGTTTTTTATTGGGAATCATGATCTGTATTGATGTTATTTACCGTATGGGTGATCTCACAAACTTTTACACAGATGTAGGTCTCGTTCCACGCAGTCTTTTCCTTACAGAGATGAGCATGCCTTGGTCATTTTCTCTTCATCTGGCCAATGGCTCTTTGTTTTTTATCGTGCTCATGTTTTTTTTTCATCTACTGATTGGTGTGATGGTCATCATTGGATACAAAACGACTCTGGCCATGATTCTGGCCTTCATTATGAATGTCTCTCTGCATAACCGTAACTGGTTAATCAATAATGGAGGGGATGATATAATGCGCGCCATTCTCTTTCTTTCTATCTTTCTACCACTTAATAAATATTTTTCTTTAGATGCTGCCTTCAGTGAAGAAAAAAGACCTGTGGAAAAAAATTATTTTTCTACTTGGACTCTAGCGTTTTATCTACAGGTGTTTGTGATTTATTTTGTAAGTTATATCCTCAAAAATCATGCCATTTGGCGCTCCCAGTATACGGCATTCTTTTTTGCTTCAAGACTTGATATCTTTGCCACTCCTATTGGATTGTGGCTTAGAAGTTTTCAGACCCTCCAGAAAATCGTTACGATTTTTACCATCTTTTTAGAATGGTTGGGCCCACTATTACTCGTCTTTTCGGCCCTCATTGGTAAAAGATGGTGGATGATTCGCATGATTGTAATCACTCTCTTCCTGGCCCTTCATACGGGTATTATTTTAACAATGTGGATTGGTGTTTTTCCTTATCTGTGTCTGGCCATGTGGATGATTTTTTTACCGAGCGACTTTTGGGATAGGATCAGTTCTTTTTTTGCTAAAAGGTTTAACCCCTGCCATATTTATTTTGATGGGGATTGTGGAGTTTGTAAAAAAATTGTTTTGATCTTTAGAGAATTCCTTCTTGTTCCAAAAATAAAAATTTCTATTGCTCAAGACAATCCCGAGATATTAAAAGAGATGAACATTCATCATTCTTGGGTCGTCGTAAACGAAAAAGACGAGCATTTTTATCATTTTTCAGGTTTTATAGAACTCATAAAAAATTCATGTCTTTTTTTCTGGCTACAAGGTCTATTACCTAAGTCTTTAGGACATAAAACGTATATTTTTATTTCGGAACATCGGGCCTTTCTGAGTAAAATGTCGCAACATTTTTATTTAAGGCCAGAAAAAAAGACCTTCATTTTTTTTAGATGGATCAAAGAGATGATAGGGGCCTTTATCTTTGCCACTCTTCTGATGTGGAATCTTACCACGATTAAAAAATGGAACTTTCATGCCCCTTTTTTTCAAAAGGTGATTCGTGGGCTGCATCTCTATCAGGAATGGAATATGTTTGCTCCATTTCCAAAGATGGATAATATTTGGGTCGAAATTCCGGCCACTCTAGGTGACGGGTCCCAGATGGAACTTTTGAGCGGTAGTCGTGATATTTATGGGGTGAAGGCCTCTCTTTTTCCAGGACTAGTTAAAAACGAGCATTGGCGTAAGTTTTTCCTGAATGTTTCAGAGAGAACTGAATATTCTAAGTATTATGCTGGGTTTTTATGTCGACAATGGAACGACCGTCATATCCGAAAAGTGAGTGAAACAACTTTAAAGAAACTTGATATTATCGTCTATTCTCAACCTATTCAGACAGATGGTTCCGCTGGTGGCATTTATAAAAAAATGTCTTGGAGTCATTGGTGTTTTGATGAAGATGATAAAAATAAGGGTCTAAAATAAACCCTTATTTTTCTGTCATTTTCGTCACATCAAACTGGTCGTTGATAAGTTCTGGTTGCTCCAAATACTTTTTACATAAGTCATTTAAACGTTTTGTTGGTTTATCATCAGTAAAAACCATGAGCAGTTGAGTAAAGATATCACTGGCCCCTTTAAAGTCTTTTTGCATGAAGAGTTTATGGGCCGTCACAAAAAAATTAAATCCTTCTGTATCCTTAAACATGGGATGAGCGTTGTGGAGGACTTCAAATATCTCCACGGGAGTGGTTTTGCCTTTCACAATGACTTTATCAATAGGGCGGTACTTGATGTTGGCCGTATCGATTCGAGAAAGAGTGTATTCAGAGATTAGGATCTGAGCACCATAGTGTTTGCATAAACTCTCAAGCCTTGCACCTAAGTTCATATTATCACCTAGAGCAGTGTAGGAGAAAATGCGATCTGAACCCATGTTACCCACGGAACACTCACCAGAATTTAAACCGATACCAACTTTAAATTCTGGACGGTTAAGTCGTCTAAATTCTTCGTTAATGGATGGAAGGGCCTCCATCATACGGATGGCACCCTCAACGGCATATTGAGCATGATTGCCAATCTCAAGAGGTGCTCCCCAGAAAGCAACGATTGCATCACCAATATATTTATCCAATGTTCCTTTTGTATCAAAAACGATATCGGTCATTTTTCCCATGTACATATTAAGTGAGTGAGCAAGTTCTGTGGCCGACATGCCCTCAGAAATGCTGGTAAAATCTCTTACGTCTGAAAAGAGGCATGTGATTTCTTTTTTCGTTCCACCAACATGAAGTTTTTCAGGATCCTTAAGCATTTCATCAACGATAGTTGGAGCAACATAACGAGCAAATGTACCTTTGATTTGTTTTTTCTCTTTATTGGCCTCATAAAATAAAATAAATGTGTTCCACGAATACGAAGCGATAAAACAGAAAAAACAATAAAAAAGTTTAAGCTCATAACCATGAGGTAAAAAATATGTGGAGTCGACGTATCGAGAGATGAGAAGGAGGGTGACAATGACGAGGGCATCTAAAAAAGCGTTCCCATAACGTTGCACGATAAGAAAAAATAACATTCCAAGAAAGAGGATGTAGAGTGAGTATTTCACAGATTCATTTATATTTTGATAAAAATATTGATGCAAAAGCATGTGGGTGAGATTCATGTGTCCGTAGACCCCTGGCATTTTCGCATCAATAGGTGAAGGACGTAAGTCGTGGGCCCCTTGAGCAGTAGAGCCAACAAAAATGATTTTATTATTTAAGAGCTCTTTCATTTTTGCATCATCAGGAGCGGCCACTAAAAGATCATATAAAGACACATCAAGAAACTGGGCCTCACTTCCAATATAACGGAGTTTTGTTTCTCCAGTATTTGAGATCTCAAGAGTTTTACCATTAATCACTAATTCACCAGTGGCATCGGAAGAAATTTTAATCTCGTTCATATCTTTAACATAGGCCTTATACGAGTTAAGTCCTAGAGAGCCATAATAGATGGTGTCGATATTTGTAATGAACTGATAGAGACGAAAAATGCCATCACTATCTTCGCGTGAGGAAATACTCGCCAATCCGGCCTCTGTTGTAACAAACTTTTCAATAGGAAAAGTGAAACGATTAATCATCTGTGGGATCATATCTACATTGGGTACTGATTGAGTCATGATGGCATCATTAAGCATCTCGGTAGGAGCTTCTTTTAATCCCTCTTCAGGATTACTTGTAAGCGAGTAACCTAAAAAAACTCGGCGATCATCTTTTTGAAAATCTTTAAAAGCTTTTGCCAGATCATCGTCTGGAGATTGTGGCCCACAAACGGGTGATGCTTCTGGGTACATAATATCGAGGGCCACAACTTTTGCACCAAAGTTATTTAACTGCCTAATCATTTTGGCATGTTCAGAACGTGGAATGGGCCACATACCAATTTTTTCTAAGGAGTAGTCATCAATTTTAACAAGAACAATTTCTTTACTCTTGAACTTAGGATCAAGCTGACTTTTCATCCGGTAATCGTAGAAACGATTTTCAAATGAGATTGTGTACTGCAGAAATTTGCTTAGAATACTGTCTTCATCCATATCCCTGATAAGTGTAGATCCTAAAATACACCAGGCCGCGAAAATAAAAATAGAAAACATGCCTAGAGGACGTATGGACTTTGTGATAAATTTGATGAGCACTTAGAGGGCCTTATTGAGGTTGTTTTACTTTATTTTAGCAAGGTCCCGGAGCTGTGCAAGGAAGTTTATGAATCTTGATCCACATAAGTTGCAATTTCACACTCACGTTAAAAAAATCCAAGATCAAATTACTCGTGAAATGAAGCGTCTAGATCCTACTTTAGAAATGATTGAAGACAATTGGACGCGTCAGGATCATTCTGGCTCTCCTGGAGGTGGCGGGATTACGCGTGCCTTTCATGGAGAACTTTTTGAAAATGCTGGTGTGAACACATCATGTGTTTTTGGAAAGATTGATCCTCAGTTTGCCAAAGCACTGCCAGGATCTGGAGACGAGATGTGGGCCGCAGGTATTTCGCTCATCCTTCATCCAAAAAATCCTCGAATCCCTACAGTTCATGCTAATTTTCGTATGATTCATCAGGGAGATAAATTCTGGTTTGGCGGCGGGGCCGATCTCACTCCTTATTATCCTTTTGAGGATGATTTTAGTTATTTTCATGAAGTTTGGAAAAGGGCCGCTGGAGACCAGTATGGCACTATGAAAAAGGCCTGTGACGAGTATTTTAATAATGCTCACAGAGGTCTTGAGATGCGCGGGATCGGTGGGATCTTTTTTGATCATTACAATTCTGGCAACACGCTCCAAGACATGGAGTTTGTAAAAAATCTCTCAGAACATTTTATTGAATCTTATTTCCCTTTGGTTGAAAAACGTAAGAGTGAAAACTGGACTCCAGAAGATGAAGATTTTATGCTTCATCGTCGTGGCCGCTATGTGGAGTTTAATCTTTTGCATGATAGAGGCACGCTTTTTGGCCTAAAGACCAATGGAAGGGTGGATTCAATACTTATTTCGCTACCGGCCCGTTGTAAGTTTTCATACAAATATGTACCCCTGCCAAATTCTATCCATGAAAAGATGTGGAGTTACTACACGCCTAAGGCCTGGTAAATTCACATTATTTAAAATCTCTTATCTTTGGCGAGTAAATTTTGCCCCTTCTGTTGCATTGCGTCTTATTGAGTTGTAGAAAACAACCAATAACCTCATCAATAGAAAGGGTCCTTATGAAAATCGTACTTTTTGCTTTTTTGGTTTTGTCATCGAATTTTAGTGTCTTTGCCTATGATGAAACGAAAGCGAGTTCATCTCAGTCTTTAGTATTGATGTCGATTACTTGGCTCTCTTCAGAAATGACAGTTGGAAATATAGGGGCCCACAAAGAGGCCAGACAAGTGATGAGAGATTCTCAAGAGTATCTTGTGAGTGGAAAAGTTTCTGTAGATCTAGAAAAAAAAATCAATGATAAATTGCTTCAAGATGAGTCGCTTACAAATGATGAAGCTCTTGAGGTCGTCATGGACGAAGCTCAAGTTCTTTTAGATTCAAATCGTTAATTAAAAATGACTTAGGAGTTCCCATGAAAACGTTATTAGCTTTTATCATTCTTGTTTCTTCAGTTAATGTCTTCGCTTACAGCGCCGGACAAGTTACAAGGGATGCTTATATTGGCACCGTTGTGGTCACCTCCGTTAGTATTTGGACAAGTCTTGGCTCGCCAAGACTTTTCGCAAAAGAAGCTCTTCAAGTGATGAAAGATTCTCAAGACTATTTTGTCTCAGGAAAAATATCAGTGTTTCTAGAAAAACAAATTAAAGATAAATTGGCCCAAGATGAGTCTCTTACAAGTGATGAAGCTCTTGAGGTTGTTATGGATGAGGCACAAGAGATCTTGGATGCAAATCGATAGTTCCTTTGATGGGCTGATCTTAAAGTTTCATCACCCCGGATAAATCCGGGGTTCTTTTTTTTATGACGTGGAATTAACGACTTAGGCTCCTTAAATAGTCATTTAAATATCTTTGCTGCTTCCATGGTCAAAGACTTTGTAAGTAAGGGCGATATTTCAGATCCTATGAATATTAAAATTTACGAAACAATTTATCAAAAAGCATAAGTTGTTTGAATTCGCCCATTTTTAGTACACTCTTATAAAATACCGACTAAAAACTATACATTTTTCAGACATAGAGACGCACAAATCAAGAACTTACATACTCTAAGAAATGGCACTCTTCGTGCAGACATATGCCTATCAACACAAGAGGAGAACAAATATGAAAAAACTAATTAATGGTTCAATGCTTATAGGAGTAATACTTTTAGGAGCTTCTTGTACGGAGGAGATACGCAAGATTGAATTTAGGACAATCATTATTTGTGCTAATTTAACAAAAGACAACGCTCCGGTTGAAGGTCAAGGTAAAATAAGAATTCTTGCTAACGATGGGTATACTAAAGTGGATGGAAGGAAAGATGTTACATT
>CAMCZE010000165.1 GCA_945885655.1 Bacteriovorax stolpii
TCAATTTGACGAATACGCTCTCTGGTAACAAAAAAGTCCTGACCCACTTCTTCGAGAGTATGGTCGGATTTCTCACCGATACCAAAACGCATACGAAGAACTTTTTCTTCTCTTGGAGTAAGAGTTGAGAGCACAGAACGAGTTTGCTCGGAAAGCGTCACACTCATCACAGCGTCGGCAGGAGAGATGATTTTTTTATCTTCAATGAAGTCACCTAGTGAGGAATCTTCTTCTTCCCCGATTGGCGTTTCAAGCGAGATAGGTTCTTTAGAGATTTTGAAAACTTTTTTTACTTTATCTACAGAAAGTTCCATCTTCACTGCAATCTCTTCTGGAGTTGGTTCACGACCGAGCTCTTGAATAAGTTGTCTTGAAGTACGGGCCAGTTTATTAATGGTTTCAATCATGTGAACTGGAATACGGATTGTACGACCTTGATCGGCAATTGCTCGAGTAATGGCCTGACGAATCCACCAGGTAGCATATGTTGAAAACTTATAACCACGGCGATATTCAAATTTATCAACCGCTTTCATAAGACCGATGTTTCCTTCTTGGATCAGATCCAAAAACTGAAGACCACGGTTTGTGTATTTTTTAGAGATCGAAACCACGAGACGAAGGTTGGCCTCAACAAGTTGAGATTTTGCTTTATCCGCTTTTTCTTCACCAGTGATAATGATGTTATAAACATTTTCAATATCTTCGAATGCCATACCTGCATCGATAGCTAGGCGGCGAAGCTTACGAAAGATATCTTCCTGAGTCCTGATCATTTGTTCGATCTTAGCATCAGTTGTGAAAAGGTTACGGGCAAGCTCACGTTTAAATCCGTCATCTTCCATGAGTCGATCGTAAAGAACTCTATATTTTTCGTCGTTTTCAACTTCGAGGAATTTATAAATACGTTCTTGTTGTTCATAAAGTTCACGAAACTGAAGGTAATAACTTTTTACCGGTTCAGTGAATGAGTTAATGATCTTACGGTTAAAGGTAAGGTCAACAAGTTCTAGACCCACTTTATCCATGATGTCTTGAGCGCTTAGATCAAGTTTTGAAAGGGTGCCATCTTCTTTGACGATTTGACCAATAAGGTCCTTAACGTTTTCAACAACAGCATAAATGCGGTCACGAGTTTCGTGAATTTCTTTTTCTTGAGATTCATCATCTAAACCACGAACAAGGTCTTTCACATATTCGTTTTGTTCTTCTGCTTGAACCACTTTATTTTTAAGTTTAACAATCTCTTCAAGAGCATGTTTAGACTTAAGACAAGAAAGAACGATTTCTTTTTCACCTTCCTCAATCTCTTTAGCGATCTTAACTTCGCCTTCACGAGTAAGGAGGGCAACAGAACCCATCTTTTTTAAATATAATTTTACAGGATCACTTGTTGAAGCCCTGAGTTCGGCTTCTTCATCGATTGTAAGTGGATCCTCAGCAACTTCAGTGCTGGCCTTTTCAGCTTCTTCTTCATCTAGCTCAGGAGTTTTAACCTGAATGCGGGCCTCTTCGATTTTTTCCATGATCTGGTCAAGCGAAAGAGTATCAACGATATTCGCTGGAACGGCGTCGTTGATTTCTTCAGGTGTAAGGTAGGACTGATCCTTTCCTTTCATGACAAGACGAGAGAATTCTCGGGAGTTTAAAAAAGCAACGACAACTGACATAGTATCTCCTAAAGCACCGTATTTTTGAGATTCAAAATCTCTTTATCAAGTTTTGAGATCTCGCTCAAAACTAAATCAACTTCTTGTTGAGAGGGAGAAGACTTCTGACGTTCTACTAAAACTTTTCTTTTAGTCTTAAGTAAATCCATCGAAAGCATCAATCTGTAGTCTTTCACCATCCGTGTAATGACTCTATCGTTGTACTTGTTACCGTAATTAAATAAAGCATCGGTGCCGATGTCTTTGATTTCTTTACTGTACCCTCCGTACTGTAATTCATCCTGAACAATAGAGACGTATTCAGCATCATCTATTTCCAAATAAATTTTAACGAGCCATTGAACTAGTCTTTTTACCTCATCATGCCCAATAGTGGCAAGAAATTCATCTTTATTTATGTGCGTCAAGAATTCAGGATGACAGAGAACTTCGCGAACAAAGAGCTTCTCACTTTTTGAGAGAGCTATGTGTTCTCGACTTCTGGTTTCTTCCTGCAAAATTCGGGCCTCTTTCTCTTGGATCTCTAAGTTTTCTTCAATTTCTTGTATACGAGGTCGCTCTGGCAGGGTTGAAATCTTTTCTTTTTGACGACTTAGAAACTCTTTATAAGATGTTTGAATACTGGCCGGATCAGATTTTAGACCTAACGTTTTAGCAAAATCCACTAATCTTTCCGAGGCAGAGAGGTGTTCTTTAAGAGGAGCTATCAGTTCAAATGCCCGATGCAGGGTATTAAGCTTGTGTTCTAAATTTTCTGGAATTTTATCAGGAATCAGTTCAGAAATAAGTACATCTAAGAGGATTGGGGCCTTCTCCATGCGTTCAATTAAGGCCAGACGGCCTTCTGAAAGAAGAAATTCATCAGGATCTTTGGCAGGAATAAAATTGAGATATTTAGGTAAAATACCATGGGCAAGAAAATCAGCGTTGATTCTTTGCATGGCCTTTTTTCCGGCGGCATCAGAGTCCATGCCAAGATAGATATTTTTTGTCATGTTAGAAAGAAGTCGAATGGAATTTTCTGAAAGGGCCGTCCCCATGGTACCTACTGTTTGATGAAAACCAAACTGATGCATCATAATCACATCCATGTTTCCTTCAACGATAATCACATGATCATTTTGTCTGATCGCATTTTTAGCAAAATGAAAACCAAAAAGAATTGATCCTTTATCAAAAACAAAAGACTCACCGGAGTTGAGGTATTTTGGATTCTGATCGGGGAGAACTGCACGGGAGCTGTAACCACGAATCTGGCCACCACTGTCGTGGATGGGGAACATCACACGATCTCGATAGAAGTCATAATGACTGTCGCGATTTTCGTTATAACGAATGATACCGATGTCCTGAGCTGTCTGAAGAGCTAAGTCTCCATCCGGCCGAGGAATGCTATGAAGGTAGTTCAAAAGAAGATTGTTTCCAGACGCAAAACCAATCTGGAATTTATCAATGGATTCTTCATTGAGTTTTCTTTTTTCAACGAAGTCGACAAAATAATGGGGCCCACTGGTGGCGACTTTTGTATAAAGTTTAACCGAAGCATTGAGCACTCTTAGTGCCATTTCTACCCGGGGATTTTTCTTTTTTTCTTTTTGATACTCTTCAAAGTGAAGGCCTAAAATATTGGCGCACTCTCTTAAGGCATCAACGTATTCAACACGTTTAAACTCCTTGACGAAAGTGATGGCATCACCGCCTGCACCACATACAAAACATTTATACATCCCCTTAGCGTCATTGACTTTGAGAGAAGGTTTAGTATCAGGATGGAAGGGACAGATCCCCTCGAGATTGGCCCCTTTCTTATTGAGAGACATAAACTGTCCGACAATCATGGAAACGGGAGAAGCTTTGATTTGGTCTTTGAGAAGATCAAATGCCATTACTCGTTATCCTTTGATGTTTTTAAGAACGATCGCTTTAATCAATGTGCCTTGGGATAAAAATATTTTTTCAAACTTAGTCGTAAAGATTGATAAAAAATGTTCGGGGTACTCATTTCTTAAATCTCTGGTTTGAAGAAGAACTTCAAATCGAGAGTCATCTTTCAAATGTTCAAGCATCCATTCATAGTATCCATCATGATCCGTTTTTACAAACAGTGTTCCACCTGGTTTTAAAACTTTATGACAAGCATTTAAGAATGGTTTTTGGAAAAGACGTTTTTTGTGGTGACGAGTTTTTGGCCATGGATCAGGAAAAAAATAAAAAACGGACTGTACTTCACTGTCAGCGAACATAAATTCCAAACGTTCTCCGCGGGCGCGAAGATAACGAAAGTTTTTATGTTCAAGTTTATCCAGTTTTCTTGCCACACTGAAGCTGCGTTTGAAACGGTGGTCAAGTCCAATGAAATTAATGTCATGAAATTTCTGACAATACTCCATCATGAATTCCCCGTAGCCCGTTCCAATCTCAACTTCAATGGGTTTGTTGTTTTTAAAATGTTTTTCTCTCCATTGTCCCACATTGGATTCAGCTTCTTCATCACGAAGCACGAATGAATCAAATACCTCGAGTTTGTCGTGATAGGGATTGTCGTGTGTGTATTTGAAATCAGTGCGATAACAAAAGTTATCATCCATGTTTTTGCGGGTTTTTTCGTTGGTCATAGTGAGCAGATAACACAAAAGACAGAGTGACGTAAAATAAAAAGGCCCTTCCACGAGGGAAGGGCCTTAGGTTCATCAGATTTTAAGATCTTAGCCGATCAACTTAAGTGCATTAGATGTACTCATGTTGGCCTGCGCAAGAACAGAAGTCGAAGCAGCAGAGATCACTGAGTTACGTGCTTGCTTAGCTGTTTCTTCAGCATAATCCACATCGCGGATTCGGCTGTTAGCTGCACTCATGTTTTCTGTGTAAACATCAATGTTATTAGACGTCGACACGAGTCGGTTTTGTAGGGCACCGACAGATGCACGTTGTCCTGATAACTTTTGAATCGCACTATCAAGAGTATCTAAACTCTCTTGTGCGCCTTCTTTGCTCGTTACACTTGCCCCAGTAATTCCTAGAGACTCAAGGCCGGTATTAAGTTGGTTTGGTTCAAAGGCCACACGGTCTTTAAACTCATCCGAACCTGTACCAACTTGGAACTCCATTTTTTCAGTTTGTCCATCCAGCAGTTTTTTTCCGTTGAACTCAGTTACTTGCGATACTCGTTCAATTTCTTGTTTCAACTGCTGATATTCTAAGTTCGACATTGCTCTTTCTTCATCTCCAACGGTGTCAGAGGCAGCTTGAACGGCAAGCTCTCTCATACGTGTTAGGATGTTTGAACTTTCATTCATACCACCCTCTGCCACTTGTACTAAAGAGATACCATCATTAGCGTTTCTTCCTGCTTGCTGAGATGAACGAATTTCAGATTTTAATTTCTCTGAGATCGCCAGTCCCGCAGCATCATCAGACGCTTTGTTGATCCTCTGACCTGAACTCAGTTTTGCTGAGCTGTCTTGTGTTTCTGTAGTCACTTTAGATAAAGCATTTTGTGCCTGAAGTGAAGCAACATTCGTGTTAATACGTAAACCCATAAACTATCCTCCGGTAAATTTCATCCCCATCCTCCTTGTTAGTTGATGGACTGTTCAGTTTCCATCATAGGCAGCCTTGCCTGTCTGTTTTGTTTTGACCTTTCACTATGAAAGAGTCGTTGTTGACCAAGCATTTCGGTTCGTTTTTTTAAAAACATGAGGAATTTTTTGCCTTTTGATGAGAAAAAAAATCGGGAATGAATTGTAGGAGTATAAGTTTCTAGAATATATAGAGAGGCAGAGTTATCTTGTCGGCTTTTTAATGATCCAGTTTTCAATAATAATGGCCGCTTTTTTGGCCATCGCGGGATTTCTAGAGAGCTGATCATGAAGACGCTTTTTTAAGTCTTCAATGATCAGCTTATCATTGTCTTGATAGAGATTTTTTAAATTTTCCGATTGTGTTCTTTTATTCGCCATAGGGAATTAAGCAACATTTGCCTCAGAAGATCTACGTTTATTCCCTGCAACTTTGCTTAAATGATCTTCGATAATTTCATAAAGCTCAAGCTTTGTTGTCTTAGGATCCATTCCTTGAGGCATCACTGAATAAACAATTTCGTTGTTCACTTCAGAAAAGATAAACCAAGTGTGGCCGATCTTCTGGAACAGAACATCTTTAACGTTGTTTTTAACTTTAGTAGTGTTGATTGTCATATTACCCTCCATGGTAGTGACTAGATCGACTCGCTTCCTGCAAGTCTTATCCATCTTTTCGGAGGGCGTTGTTTAAACTTTAGACATTTTTTTTAATTATAAAAAAAATTAGTATGCAGATTGTACACCAAAGGCGACTGAAAGAGTTGTTAAGGTACGGGTTGAGAAGGTATCATTCCCAACGTTTCTCCAGATGGTCGTGTCTCGACCAGCATCTTTGGCCGCAAAACGGGTCGAAGTTTCGATTTCAAAGGCAGATCCTACGACAAAGTCGATATTTTCAAAGATGTTTTTACGGTGATACTGAACGCCCAGGCGAGGGGTGAGATTAAAACCTCGATACTGTCTCTTTCCAACACCTGAAAGAGCATGTTGAGTGATATCCAGTTGATTAAAAAGGTTTACTAAAACTCCACCATTCAAATTTATCCTGTTATCTTCACCCTTGTAGGCATCGTAGGAGATTGTGGGTCCTATTCCAAATTTAAAACCTTTTTCTTCACTCGTGGTGTTGTTTGTAAAACGATAGGTGTTAGAAAAAGTTCTCAGCGCAATGCTGCCACCAAAATAGAGTCTGTCTTGTAAGTCATGAGGTGTTCTTTTCATCAGAGTCACAATCATATCCACGGGGCTTTGATAACCTTTGGTCTTGATGTCACTTTTGTATGGATAACTATCTAGATAAGGCTGAGTGGTGCCTAAAAGAAATTGACCACGATAACCCGAGATCGTATAGAGTGGATAATCTTTTGGCAGAGGTTCTGTTAAACGATAATCAGTTGGATCTTTGGCCTTGGGTCTTTGAATAAATTCTGAAGGTGTTTCTAGATAAACATAAATATGTTCAGAAAGCACAAAGGCCTCTTGTCCATTACGATCCAGGGTGGGGATAAATTCATCTTCGATATCTGCACTTCGATTTCGGTCACCTTTAAAAAGAGCATCTTCTTTCCATTCGGGGCCTTCTTTCATACTCTTTTCAATCTCAGTCTGTTTTTCTAAACCGGGTGCCATGTGATCATATTTGCCAGTGTTATTAAGTGAAGGATGAACGTAGAGTTTGTCACCTTTTCTTAAATACTGGACAACGGGAGCATTAAGGCTTCGGTACTTAAACAATGGAGCTTCCAGAACTGTAATAACGGCATCAATAGCAAAGGCACTTGGGGTCAGAAAAAAAAAGAGAAAAAAAGTTTTCATTCAAATACCTGTGATAAGGCCAATCCCCAAGATTTATTAGT
>CAMCZE010000166.1 GCA_945885655.1 Bacteriovorax stolpii
ATTTTAAGATAGGCTCATCAAACACAGACGCGGAAAATAAACGCCAGGAACTTCTGGCCAAGGCTCAGGCCTTATTTAAAAAATAAAAAATCGCGCAGAGGAATTTTATGAGCGAATGTCCAATGACTTTGCTAGGTAGAAAATTATTAGAAGATGAACTCAGTCAGCTTATTCGAGTTGAACGTGAACAAATCAAGCAAGCTATTTCTGAGGCACGTGAGCTTGGAGATCTCAAAGAGAATGCTGAATATCATGCTGCAAAAGAAAAACAATCTCATATTGAAGGTCGTATTTTGGACGTGCAAAGCAAGATTGCACGTGCTCGCGTAATCGATACTTCGTCCCTTATTTCAACTAAAGTTGTGTTTGGCGCAACTGTTACTTTTTACGATAATCAAAAAGATGTTACAGTGACTTATCAGATTGTCGGCGAAGACGAAGCTGGAACTGATGCTAACAAAATCTCTTATAACTCACCCCTGGGTAAAGCATTGATTGGAAAAGAAGTCGGTGACGAGGTGGTAGTTAAAGCACCTAAAGGTGATTTGACGTATGAAATCAAAAACCTCAAATACTGCTGAGATCTCCTGGAACAACGCTCTCACTGATCTAATTAATAGTAAAAAACCTTCTCCTACTTTAGAAAAACTCTCCGAAGCTGGTGTGGAAACTCTCTATGACTTGTTATGGATTCTTCCTCTGCGGATTCATAAAATGCCAAACACCCAACCTTTCAGAGAGGCCGAGCTTAATCAGTACTTCAAAGGATCCGGTAAAGTTATTCATCTCGACATCAAACCAGCTTTTGGGAGACGAGGTAAGGGCAACATTCTTCTTTATAATGGCCATGTTGTTTTAAAAGATAATTTATCTTCTGAAACTCTAAGTTTACGATGGTTTAATCTTTATCCTAATCAAAAAAAACAGATTGAATCTTTAGAGCAATTATTATTTTTAGGACAGGTGCAAGAATTCAAAGCACAGAAGCAGATTATTAATGCTCAAATTCTAAGCCCAGATAATCCAGCTGAAGCATCATATATTTTAGAATATCCTACTATAAATAAGATAGGTGGAAGCCACCTTAAACGTGTTTTTAGCATGATCCCTTCAAAGGCTTGGTTCGAGATTCCACAGCTTTTGCCGGAACTTGGATATGATAAAAAGCTAAGCTTGGGTGAAGCATTTCGTATCATTCATGGCAAAATCCCTTCTGAGAATTTTAATTTAAAACTCAAGGACAGTGCAGAGGAGAGGCTGATCTATGAGGAATTTCTCAAAGATCAGTTAAAAATTCTTACTCGAAGAAAATTCATTAAAATAAAATTGGCACCACTTTTTCCAGTTAATCAGATAGAGAAACAAAAACTCCTCATTAATCTTCCTTTTAAACTAACTATTGATCAGGAAAAAGTTTTTGAAGAGATTCTACGTGACCTCGCTTCTGGGCATCCGATGATGAGAATGGTTCAGGGTGATGTGGGCTGTGGAAAAACCATCGTTGCCTTCTTAGCGGCTCAAGTTGCAATTCAGAATGGTTATCAGGTTGCACTCATGTGTCCAACTGAAGCTCTGGCGATTCAACATTATGAATCCTTTAAACAACTTGGCCCTCATTTAAATATAGATCTTTTCCTTGGATCATCAAAGGCCAAAGAAAAAAAACTCACACATGTACGACTTTCAACTGGAGAAACCAATCTTGCCATTGGCACTCATGCTCTTTTTCAAGAAACAATTATTTTTAAAAAATTAGGTTTAGCGATAATCGACGAGCAACACAAATTCGGCGTTGAACAACGTTTACGGTTAGTCGCCAAGGGTAATGGTGTTCACAGTCTTATTATGACGGCAACCCCCATCCCTCGGACTTTAAGTCTTGCCCAATATGGGGATCTGGACATCTCATCCATTAAGATGATGCCTTCAGGACGCAAAGGAATAAAAACACGTATCACTGAAAAAGTGAATTACGAAAAATACGTAGAGTTTATTAAAACCAGACTCTCTATGGGTGATCAGGCCTATTTTGTTTTTCCCGCCATTGAAGAAAGTGAAACGATGGATCTTCAAAATGTAAAAGAAAGCCTTAAAAAATATCAAGAAATATTTAGTGATTTTAAAGTGGATATGCTTCACGGCCGGATGAAAGCCGAAGAAAAAGAAGAAGTTGTAAGAAAATTTCGCGAAGGTAAGATCCATATTCTTGTTTCTACAAGCGTGATTGAAGTTGGGATCAATGTGGTGAATGCGACGATCATGAGTATCTACAATCCTGAAAGATTCGGTTTAAGTTCACTCCATCAATTACGTGGCCGAGTGGGACGAGGCGATAAGGCCGGTTTTTGTTTTTTAGTTTTGGATAAAGACATCTCCCCTGAAGGCCATCACCGCTTAGAAATTATTGAAAAAAACCTCGATGGTTTTATCATTGCAGAAGAAGATTTAAAATTTCGTGGTGAAGGTGATTTATTCGGAGTAGATCAATCAGGAACCGTAACAAGTAAAAAACTCGCTAACTTCATCACTCATACTGCCATTCTGGAGCAGGTAGTATCTGATTTGCATAAACTTCAAGAAGAGAGGCCAGAACTTCTTGTTCCTCACTTTGAAAAGCTCGCAAAAGATCAAAAAATCCTAGATACTATTTAACATGATCCAGTTTGAAGTTATTCAGAGTCCGGATTTAAACGTCCTGACTTCTTTCAAATTTCATAAGAACGACGTTTATCTTGGTAGTTCTGCCGGGGATCTTGTCATTCGTGATCCATCTCTAAGCAAATCTCATCTTATGTTAGAGGTTATTGAAGGTGAATTTTTGGTTCATCCACAAAAAGATGTTCTTTTTTATCTCATTAACGGAAAACGGTCGACCTCCATCAGAAAAATAAAAATTCAAGATACCATTACAATAGGCACCACTCAAATCAAAATCCTTGCTTTTAGCTGGACAGAAAAAAAGTCTAAAAAATCCATCCTTAATGAAAAACTATCTGCACTTATGGATAATGACTCTCCTCGATTAACAGTGATTGAAAAACTCACAAAAATGATGAAATAACATGTTTACAAAAAATGATTCCAATTTTTATAAGACACCTGATAATGAACAAATTTTTTATACAAAAAACTTTTCTACTCTTGATTCAAATAAACCTGTTTTAGTATTCAACTATGGGCTTGTGTGCAGTAATTATCATTGGAAATTCCAAACTGAATATTTCGACAAGTTAGGTTTTCAAATTTTAGTTCATGATTACCGTGGACACTTTCAATCAACAGGCAATCAAGACATTAAAAAGATTACTTTTTCACAAATGTCTAAAGATATAAGTAATTTGTGTGAATTCTTAGGAATTAAACAGGCCATCATGCTCGGTCACAGCATGGGTGTGAACATTTGCCTTCAACTAAAAAAAGACTATCCAGATCTAGTGATTGGCATGGTTCTTATCTCCGGAACTTTCATGGCCGTTAAAGACATCATGTTTGATACTAACGCCATGGAATTTATCATTCCCATCGTTCATGCAGGATTGGATAAATATCCCGAAATCGCTAAAAAAATTTGGTCCAGTGGAGGTCATAATCCACTTATTCGTGCTCTTGTCCATGCTACTGGTTTTAACAAAGAAAAAGTCTCAAAAGAATTTATTGAAATTTATCTTAACCGTGTGGGCCAACTCGGAATAGATATTTTAATCCAGCTTTTTGAAGAGATGGCTCGCCAAAATATTATGGGACATATTGAAAGAATGAAAATTCCAGCTTTAGTTATCGGTGGCCACAAAGATAACGTCATACCGAATTACTTACAAAGACAGCTAGCGACCATGTTACCAAAATCTGAGACTTATTTTTTAAAAGACGGCTCTCACGTACCTCAGGCAGATTTTCCTGAATTTATTAATGAAAGAATGCATCTCTTCTTCAAGCAACACTTTAGTCCAGCTTAATACCTTTAAGTTCAATGATAGGTCTGAAGATCCGTTTCATAGCCGAACGAAGCTGGGATTTTTTATACTCATTGTGAGAAGCTTCGCCTTGAGTGTTTTTTAGATGACTTTCATAATCGGTAATCTGCACCTCAAATGGATAAAAGAAGCGAACATCCCGAGATATGGGCGACGTATCTAAATTCAGCAAAGACTGAGAAAGAGGATTTTCTTTATCACTCAACGCTTTTTTTCTGACTTCATTAAACGAAGACATGAAATGGTTTCGGTACTTAATGAGTTGTCGTCCCGTGAAATGAATTGCACGGTACTCATCTGAAGTGTGTCTATTTTCATGGCTGTTCTGAGAAGGTGTACAATCTTCAATCAAATTATTCAAACGCTGATAAAAGTCCTCTTCAGAAAGATTAGCACGAATGGATTCTTTATAAAGGGTGAACATTCTCTTTCTTAAAAGCTCAAGATCCACCAAGGTGTTTTGAGAACGACTTGGTTTAATATTATTAATCATGATGACATAGTTTCTATGCAGAAATTTAATCACTCGGAGTGCATCCAACTTATTATAAGTGATGATTCTCACTCCAATTCTATCAAAAAGTTCTTCCGCGACATTTTCTTGTTTGTGCAAAAGCTTAATGATGATGGAATCACGAGTCTTTTTAGCTTTTGTCTGGAAATCATATAAGGGAATAGTTGTTCCTGTCTCATTTTTTAAAAAAAGGCGGTTCTCCTCATCCCGATGAATGAACTTATAAAAACGATCAAATATTTGCTGCTGAATTGTTGAATAGTAGCGATACCTAAGATCTTTGTCTGTATGCAGAATAGTATGCATGACTTTTAATATCACTCCGGCCCATAACGACTCTTCCGTTTTTAACTTAAAACTTGAATTTCCTGTGGCCGCTAAAAACAATTCAGAGATATTTGTAATTGAATAAAGATAGTGAGGAACTGTGAGTTCCATTCCGTCAGAATTTCCCTCTTTTAAAAAATAACGTTTAATAAATTGCATGGCTTCTTGAAAAATACCAAACAACTCGGCACTCTCGATAGGATCGCTTATATCAAAGCCATATCCATTGAGAAAATTAGTAACCTGCCCTTTATCATAAATTTCTGTGAGGTAACTTGTGGCATCCAGTGAGGATTTACCACTACAGACGACATCAAAGGTTTCCCAATTGAAAGCGTAGTCCTCGAGATAACTGGGACGTTGTGCCATTTTTGCCAATCTCTTTCATCGCGTTTAAACTGCTTATGGAGCAAACTAACGTAAATTATATGAAAGAGCAAAAAATTCAGAATCCACCGTTTCTTACTATCTTATTCCTATCATGGTTTTATTCTGGAAAAGTACCAAGGGCCCCAGGGACTTTTGGTAGCCTTGCGACGCTTCCATTAATTTATCTACTGCATTATCTGCAATTCAATATTTATCATTTAATCACGCTTATCGTTGTTCTCTTTATCGTTTCAGTTGTTGTGACAGAAAAAGTTCAACAAAAATATGGTCTACATGATCCACAGTGGATTGTAATTGATGAAGTTATTGGCATGCTCATCACATGGGGCTTTCTCATGCGGGTTGATATTGCGAGTTTATTTTTAGTGTTCGCTTTTTTTCGATTATTTGACATCATCAAAATTTGGCCCGCATCGTATTTTGATCGACTCCATCACGGAATTGGAACAATCACTGATGATGTAGTCAGTGGTCTTTACGCTGGGATTGTCGTGAAAATTTGTAGCCTAATATTCTGAAGCTGTGGCCCTTTTTTTCTTTAAGTTTTCCCGCTGTTGCTCAAGTTGCTTAATAAGCTCAGTTGTCGAAACGCTAATATCTTTTTTATAAACTCCATCTGGGCACTCAATAATTAGACCCGTTTTTGTACAACCAGACAGTTCATGTTTATCTTCAGAAATGGAATTTACTTTGTTGTTCCACTCTTCGCTTGTAATTTCATCAAACGATTTTCCAAGAACACTATAAAGACCCGTATCACATTTAACAAAACGAGTAGAACCTAAAGAAAAACTCACGGCACAACTTTCATTAGGAATCTTTACACCCTTAATCCCATTTTTTTTATGAATCTCATTTAAATGTAAGCTGTATTTTAAATCCACCCACTTTTCGCCGCTCACTCTACTTTGTACTGGGGAACTTAAACGTGTCTGAATGATCTCGCTATCGCAATACCAATAATAATCAGGTCCCACATGAATTAATGTGGAACATGAATCATTAGGAGGAGTTTGCGCCCATGTCGAAAAACTTATCATCGTAAGAATAAATAACATCTTTTTCATATACGTCTGATCGACACATGGTAAAAAAGCTTGATTTAACCATTCCTTTTTTTGACGCTTTGACTCAGACTTGTAAGATATCAATTTCTTAGACATACGTAAACTTTCCGTAAAAATTGCATGAATTCCGTTGTCGAAAACGAGGCTGGGTGTTAGCTTTTAACTATCAACCCGACCTCATAATTAATTGATATAAGGAGAAACCACATGGCCTTCAACACACCGATCACTTCAGGACCTAACGATGCTTCCAACAAAAAGAAAGCCCTTGATCTAGCTCTTTCTACGATTGAAAAGCAATTTGGGAAAGGGGCGATCATGCGCCTTGGAACTGATCAAGCCGAAGAAAAAATACCTGCCATTTCTACTGGAGCATTAGGTTTAGATCTTGCTTTAGGCGTTGGTGGTATTCCTCAAGGAAGAATCATCGAAATCTACGGACCAGAATCTTCAGGTAAAACAACCCTCACTCTTCATATTGCAGCTGAATGCCAAAAAGCTGGAGGCACAGTAGCTTTCGTAGACGCTGAGCATGCCCTTGATACTATTTACGCTGGGAAACTTGGTGTAGATGTTCCTAACACTCTTATCTCACAACCAGATTCTGGTGAACAAGCTCTAGAGATCACAGATATGTTAGTCCGTTCAGGTGCTGTAAATCTTCTTATCGTGGATTCGGTAGCTGCTCTTACTCCAAAAGCTGAGCTTGAAGGTGACATGGGAGATTCTCATATGGGTCTTCAAGCAAGACTTATGTCTCAAGCTCTTCGTAAACTTACT
>CAMCZE010000167.1 GCA_945885655.1 Bacteriovorax stolpii
GGTGCTCAATTTCACCCGAATAAACAATGGTTACCGTTTCAAAACCACGATGAGGATGTTCACCTACTCCACGGATATGAGTAGAAGGTTCAAACGTCACTGGGCCAGCATAATCCATAAGAAGAAATGGAGACATCTCTTGAGCGCGATCGTTATAAGAAAAAACGGAACGAACAGGAAAACCGTCTCCCACCCAATGGATCCGGTCATTTTTCTGAATAAGAATAAGTTTTTTCATCATGTAATCCCTCTGACAAAACGAGTGCGTTTTATTTTAATGCCCAAACATCATTTACCATGAGTGATTTTATGTGTCACAATGATAAAAAAGGAGTTTTTATGAAAATTATTGGTTCTATTATTTTGATGATTTATTCTTTAAGCACTTTTGCAGCTCCCACTATTTCTGCCCCAAAAGGTCCCGACAATTTTGGCATCATTACCTACAACATCAAATGCGACAGTGGAGATTTCACAATCGCTCAGTGCTTAAAAGACGAAAAACACTGCGGAATGAAAAAGAATCTTAATCTTCTTGAAGAGGCCAGCCGCGGCTGTGCTGTTGTTGTTAAACTAAAACAAAAATTGAAATAATTATTTTTTAGGCCGAGAGGAAATCTTGGCCCCTCTCAAAATCATATTCACTTCTTCTACCAATCGAATACTTAAACTTTTCTGTTTATGTTTTGGTAAATCCAAGGCCTCGGCCCCCACAGTAAATACAACTGCAACAATGGCCTCTGCTGCGTAGGCCGCGTGACGAATTTCTTCTCCTCGAGATTGAGAAATTCTCTCTAAGTCTTCTGTCAGTTCACTTACAAAAAGATCAATCTCAGAGTGGATGGCCTTCCGAAAACTATCAAATGCTCCTTGTCGTTCACCTAATAAAAGACGAAAAAGATTGGCATTATCGTTGAGATATTTCATAAAAATCTCAATTGAAAATACCGTCATATCAGACCTCTTAGCGTCTTCAGAACTTTTTCGAGCGTTTCTTAAAAGTCTTCGTAAACTCACGGCAATCTCATCGACCAAAGAGAGACCAAGCTCTTCCATATCTCTAAAGTGCCGATAAAAAGCGGCCGGGGTCAACTCTGCGGCCTGGGCCACTTCCCTAAGTGATAGAGATGAAAAACCTTTTTTGGAACTTAGTTCTAAGGCCACTTCAATTAACTTACGACGTGTTTTTAGTTTTTGTTCTGCTCGCGTATCCATGAGAACATGTTAACTCAGAATGATCAAAAAAATCAATAAATTATAACAAGTTAGCAACCTTTTTAATTCAGATAGTCTTTTCGAGTATACATATGTACACTTAAATCATGAATGCATCGACCATCACAAAACCTATGCTTAGAGGCCATTTTCATCAAGCGATGTTTTTTATTGCTTTAGGTGCCTGTGTGCCTCTGATCTTACGTTCTAAAACTTCTCAAGAATGGGCCTCTACTGTTATTTATTCCCTATGTGCTCTGGCCCTCTTTGGTATCAGTGCTCTTTATCATCGAGTGACATGGTCTTCAAAAAAACGTGCGATCTGGAAAAAACTTGATCATGCAGCGATCTATCTGATGATCGCTGGTACGGCCACACCTGTCGCCATTTTAGGTCTTGATGAAATTTCTGGAAGAAACTTTTTGATAACGATTTGGTTGGTGGCCTTTGTTGGAATGTTTCAATCCATCTTTTTTGTGAATCTTCCTAAGATGGTCAGTGCTGTGATTTATCTCATCGCTGGGTATCTTATTCTGCCTTATATTTCTGAGCTCTCTAAGTCTATTGGTACGGCCAACTGCTGGTTCATTGTGGCCGGAGGAATCGCTTATTCCTTAGGGGCCCTTTCCTATGGACTTAAAAGGCCAATTCTTAATCCAAAAATTTTTAGTTATCATGAAGTCTTTCATCTTTTTGTCAATGCTGGTGCCATCTTTCACTTCATTGTGATTAATTCCCTCATCAAATAAAAGATTTCCTCAAGAAAACCTTAAGCATTTCTCAAGTCGCAGAGCTTGTGGCCATGGATAAAGCATAGGCGTATTTTGATAGAGTCCTTTAACTTTATCGAGGTACAAAATGGAAAAAAAATTGACTGTCTCCCAAACTAGCGAACAACTTAAATTAGTTTTAGCTGACACATTTGTTCTCTACATGAAAACTTATGCCGTTCACTGGAACTATAAAGGTGCTAAGTTTTTTTCTGTTCATAAACTAACCGAACAACATTACGAGGAACTTGCGACAGCTATTGATGAGATCGCTGAGCGTATTCGTGCTAAAGGCGATGATGCTCCTATCTCACTGTCAAGCATTCTTAGTTCATCTGATCTATCTGAAATGGATGGTAAATCGGCAAGTAATGATTCAGCATTGGCCGAATTAGTTGAAGGACATATGCTTTTGGCGAAGAGGGCCAAAGAGGCCGCCAAGAAGCTAGAAGAAGAAAATGATCTTTTCAGTAACGATATGATGATTGCTCGTATTGGTGCTCATGAAAAAGCAGCATGGATGCTCAGAAGTTTTCTTTCTGAACAAAACACGACTGATATGAGTCAAAGAAGAACATCAGTATCAACTGAGACACCTCTTCACTCTTAATTTAATTTCATTCGAGCGGAGTTTGTTATTCGGAAACGATAACCGACCCCGCTCCACCTGCTGCTTGTCCTCCAGTTGGGGCCACTGGGAAAACAAGACCCCCTCGGGCCTCTATCGGAATCGTAAGAGCAGTTGCTCCGGAACCTTGAATAAATACAAGGCCTCCACTTCCGGCCCCCAGGGGCTGGCCATTAAATGTTACGTCTGCTCCGTTGGCACGTACATAGGCAGTGACATTAGTGGATATGATACTGGTGGCGGCAGTTAACTTAATGGAACCTCCAGCACTTAATCCGTTGAGGGCCACTGTATGGCTTGACCCATTAGCTTGAAGCCCTCCATTTATAATCATTGAACCTGCTGCCACTCTAATAATTCCCCCTCCTGCACCTCCGAATCTTATACTACTCTCTCCGGTTGCTCCTCCTCCATAGGTGTTAGGATTATTTGTGTCGCCCCAGAGAATACCAGTGGTATTTCTTCCACCAGCTGCGTAGTGGTTGCCACCTCTAAAATTTTCCGTATTAATGAGATTCACTACACACGCAAATCCTGTTCCTGTGACAACATTACTTGGGCCAACCCCACAGTATACGGGGGCAAGACTATGTCCGTTAGTTCCTGGAAACCCCTTTCCTTCAACGTTTATGGTTCCGCCCACCTGCAAATCAAAAAGGTTTGTGATTGTCAGATTTACAGCGGGAGTTAGGTTCGATGATGTGACAGGATTATGAGTCATGATGCCGCCATTTTGAATGGTGAGTGAGTTTAGACTTGCAGCAGAGTCAACCGTCAGTGTGACTCCATTAGGAATGGTAAGTGAAGTATTTGTCGTGAAGTCTAGCCTGTTCACTCCTGAATAAGTACCAGTGTTTATTCCCAGATTAAGAGAGTGGTTCAAAGTGTGAGATCCCGTCAAAGCGCCCACAATATAAATGGATCCATTAACAAATCCCGTTCCTGAACTTTTAGATTGAATATTATTTAAAGGTAAAGTGACGCTAGAAGCGTTTATGTAAATCCTCCCGCCAGAGTTTGTAGAGCCTGTCGCCCCGACATTTGAAGTGATCAATCCAGAACCTGCCAAGGCCCCACCCGTTACCACGATCTTAATGCTTCCTCCTGCACCAACAGCGTTAGCTGATGGCCCGCCGTTAGCAGCGATGTTGCCCACAACTGATATGGTTCCTGTCTTTAGTCTCATGACTCCGCCGCCGTTTCCCCCTGGTGTTGACGTATAACGCCCTCCCGAACCAGGAGTCGAAGGATCAAGATGATTTCCATAAATGGAGCTCTCACACGCAACCGTGGCCGAGGAATGGGCCATGCAGGTTCCACTTATTAAAGCGTTTCCACCAGTTCTTGCAGTCATGGTCAATGTCCCACCTACGAACCCTTTTTCACTGACATCGATCTTCCCTCCTGCCTGAATGCTCGTGGATCCCGTGATCTCTATGTCGAGTCCATAATACTCAAAGGTCGTGGTATCTTGGGCCGTGTGGGTCACTATCCCTGAAGGTCCGACCGTCAAGCTCGCAAAGACGAAAGGATGATTGTTTACGGATGCATCAAATCCAGTACAGTCTCCCGTGGTGGGAATGGCGCCGTTATACCAAGTATTAATTGTTAAGGTTCCACCATTCACGTAGAGATGGGTGTTCCTATAGGTCGCGACGTTACTGCAATTAATCGTCACTCCCGCTAAGTTTAGAGGTGTGATCGTAAGAGGTAATGTGGAACTCACGGGCACCCATACGCCCGCAATCCGCACGCTCGCACCAATTGTGACCGTTTCAAAAGTCACAGTGGGTGCTGCTGTTCGTGTGTAGGTTTGAGTATATTGGGCCTGACTGCTGACCACAGAAGAACTGATAACTCCTGTGAATGAGCCTAGCCCATCATGAGTGAACTGAATATCTGCGAGAGCGAGATTAACTAAAGGAATGGCAAAATTATTACTATCCCTTGCTTTTAAAGTCGCCGTAATAGAGCCCGTTCCATTAATTGCTGATGAAGATAAAACAATGATTGAATTAGCAGGACTTACTTCTCCAAAAAAAGTGAGAGTGATCGGACTGCTGGAAACGTTCGTTCCACTATAGGTGACAGTCACTGTACCCGTTTGAGAAGTTCCTGGAGAAGGAATGGATATCGTATAAGTTCCGTTATCGTTATCAACAATGCTTGAAGGAGTCGTAGCAAGTGTGGTGGAAACGGCCAGGTTTGCACCATGCCCGCCCACATTTAAATTTGCTGAGGCCGCCGTTTTTAATTGCACGGTCAAAGTAATGGTAGAAGCACCCACACCGGCCGCATCAGTGGTGGTCGAGGCCGTCAGAGTAGATTGGGCCGCTGCCGGAGTCAAGGCCGCATTGTTGTACTGAACCTTTATCCTCGCAACCTCAGTGGCCACACCTGCATTGATTGAAGCATGAGTGACCGTGGCAATGAGGTATTCCGTACAAGGAGAAACTGTACAACCTGCAGGAGGTGTGGCCGTTGATGTATAAACACCTGCAGACTGCTTCACTCCCGCAGTGTGACTGCTCGCTCCTGTAAAGGTGCCTGAAATATTTTGAGTCGTGATGGTTACAGTTGCGCCAGTAAGATTCAAAAAATTATTGTTGGTATCTCTCAAAGTTACCGTTGATGTCTGCGCACCCGGTGCTCCAAAGGCCGAAAAAGTCCTGTTAGGCACGGAGAAAGTGGAGTTTGTTAAACTAAGACTTCCAGCGACGAGTGTAATCACTGTTGTTATTCCACCTACTCCAGTTCCATCAATCGAGCTCAGAGACACTGTCACTGTCCCAACTCCTACAGAACTTGGCGCACGCAAAACCTGCCGGTAAGTCCCCGTAGCAGAATGAAAGGCCATCGAGCCAATGAGTGTTCCCACTGATGCTGAAACGACCACCGTGTGCCCAGATTGATTCACCGACTGTCCGATTGAGTTTCTAAGCGTCACAATCACTGTGCTCGTGCTCAAACCATCTGCGGTTAAAGGATTTGTCACAGCAGAGATGGTCGACATGGCCGGGTCAATGGTCACATTCGGCGTTAATGTTAAATTATCTATGAGTGAAGTGAGGGTCACTCCATTGATAGTCGCACCAATGATAACAAAACCTGTGGTGTTACCCACTGTGAGAGAATTTGTATAAGTGCCGGTGGATGAATACGTCCATGGAACCGAATTTAAACTTCCTCCCAACCAACTAGGGATAGGAGTTAATGTGATGGAGTTAATATAAGTCGCATTAGGAATGAGATTTCCATATGTATCACGGATATCAAGAGTGAATGTGATGACATTGATTCCATCGGCCTCTGCAGTGTTGGAAGAAAGAGTTAAGGTTGAATTTGCTGGATCAATGATAGAAGTAGAAAGAACAGTTCCCGTGGCCGTAAAATCTTTAAAGACTGTGGCATCACTTAAGACTCTTGCCCTAATTGTGTGAGTCCCCTGGATAGTTGAGAGAGTATAAGCAGTGGTGGTGGCGATGCCAGCAGCGTTTGTAATGACGTCTGTATAACTTTGCCCGCCAAAATTTCCGACGTTCCCTCCACCCGGCTGAAACCTAACGATGGTGTTGGCCACAGGATCACCATTGGTATCAGTAAGAACGACTTTAAATGGTAGGGCCAAACTCGAGTTAATTGAATTCGATTGCGCATTCCCTGAAGCAATAGGTTCGAAGTTGAGGTTGTATCCCGTAAGTCCAGAAGTCGTTACGGTAAAAGTTTGCGATCCGTACCCAGAAATTGCACTAATAGAAACAGTCCCAATGAATGAACCAGCACTGTAATTCACTGTCGCGATTCCAAGAGCATCAGTTATGCCCGACAAACTTGAAAGAGTGCCATTGGTGGCCCCGCCAATCACTGCAAAAGAAACAGATACACCGGCCAGAGGAGATCCATCTAGTCCAATGGCAAGTACCCCAATAGGAATCGGAGCAAGGGCACCAACGTTGATGACCTGAAGATCACCTGAGTACTTAATAAGATCAGGGCCAGCTGGAGGTGTCGTATCACCCGTCCCGCTATTGCCAGAACCATCAACTAAAGAACCATCCTTAATGCCTAAGTCCTCTTTAAACGAATTATCAGAGGGAGTACACGAAGTCCCCAATAATAAGATGAATAAAAACAGAATGATCTTAGTCATACGATCCTTTTATCGACGTGAAAAATGAAAAGGCTTAAAAAAAGCAGGATAGTCAACGAAGGTGGCAATTTTTTCCGCATTCATAAAAAAAATTAAGAATGTACGGGAATACTCAACATCAATTGAATCAAACAATCATTTCACTGCAGTCAAAAAATCAGACTAATGAGCTTTTAGGAGTGCAAAAGACTTTTCCGACTCGTTTGATGTGTTCAATAAGATCAGGATTTTCGATTTGGTGAAAAAGAGACAGATCCAAC
>CAMCZE010000168.1 GCA_945885655.1 Bacteriovorax stolpii
CACACACAACTGTGAGATCTTCGTTTTTGAAGGGGATTCTGTGCGTCTGAGAGAGGCCAGAGAACGTGGAGGCAAGAAACAAGTTGAAACTGAAACAACCTAATGCTAGAAGCTTGAGCAAATTAATCTGGCGGTGCTTTCGCTGCTGATTTGGCCTCTCACTTTTAGATGGCCCAGACTCTCATTCTTACGTGGCCCAATACAGAGAAGACTATGCAGATGAAATTTTTAAGCTTTATCAAGATTCTCTCAATAGTAATCCCATGCCTCGTCCTTAATAATATCTCGCAAGCTCAAATTTGGACTGGGACCAATGAAATTAAACTTGATTCCAATACCAAATTAGCGATGCCTAATCAGGTCGATCCCGCTTGTCGTGTTGCGGGCCGGGCCGAGGATGTAGATTGTTTTCCAACTACTCCTCTGAATCTTCTCTATAAAGGCAAAACTTAGTCTTACGACAAGCTTATCGAACCTTGGGAAGGCGGCTTTTTCATTTATTTCGTAAAGCTTGGCCCAAATTCCTATGCAAGCGATCTCAATCAAGACGGGTTGAAAGAAATCGCTATCTATCCAGCTGTATGCGGAAATAGTCCCAAATCCATCGCCTATATCTATACGGTAAAAGAACATGAACTTCTTCCATATGGCACCGGTATTTATTTTTGGGAAGCAGGAACACCTGTGACAGGCATAAAGAAAAATCCGAGATTCAAGACTGATATCTAAACAAAGCGGTAAGTCTTCTCGTCGACTTAAAGGAACTTTCTGAAATGAATGATAATGGCCAAAACTTTCAACCAAGAGAGAATAAAATTCGGCGGAAGCATGAAAGAAAACATTCTTTTCTAAAAAAAACCATCGTTGAGACGTTAAGGAAATTCATCAAGGATGCGCCGTTATCGCAATAATCGTAATCTGCTTCTTATCCGGCCCATAACACCAAAATACTCTATAGGCACCTGATGTATTATTTTGGGCATAGGCCTCAAAGACTTTTTCATTCGCATTGTAAGGATTAGGAATGCTCGAATACTCGTGGGTATGAAGACTTGTATGACGAGGATTTTCAGCTAATAAAAGCAACGTTTTTCGAACTTGCTTAAAAAGTCCTTCATGTTTTGAAGACTTGGACTTCTTCTCTTTCTCACGATTTTTGAAGGCCTTATGAGCAGCAAGTTCCAATTCATTAAATGTTTTTTCTGCCGGTTCAGCAAAGACAAGGTCAAAACTCACTCATCGTCCTCAACATTATCAATCCAACTCGATTTTTTAAGGTCGATCTTTTTCAACTTGCCGCCCGTTGCAGCATCAAGTCCTTTCGCCACAAGCTTTTGGGCCTTTTCATTTTTATAGAACCAGGCCTCAGTGGCAGGAATTTCTTTATAGGGTTTAAGAAGAACTTCACCAGTTTCTTCATTAAAGAAAACATCAAAACGACTTACGTCTTTTGTAAGTGAACTCCCAAGTGTGATTCGGCCTCGGTCATCAGGACGGGCCGTGGCATACGGTGATTCAATATCTTTAACTTTTGAACCCATAAGTACCTCTCAGGAATTATTGTAGCTTATTATGGGAATTCCCACAATGGGTATACCCATTACGTATCGTCAACAACTTAGAGATCTTTAATTGCCTGATAAACTACTGAAATGACCTCATCCTCCGGGGAGGGTAATATCAGGCTTCCTCAGCAATTAATCAGTCTCATCTAAGACAGTTAGCCACTTAACTCAAGAGGATTACTGATCCTAACACTAGGGGGAAGCTATTGAATTCCATTTGGCCAAACTTTCGACTTAGACACTTTTCCTCTGAAAAGGTTTCTGTATCACCTGGATAACTAAAACTTGCTTTAGGTATGTCGACAAATCCATTCTCAACTTTGATGGTATTATCAAGAAAAGATAATTCAAATTCTCCTTGCAATGATCTTCTTCTTCTTCAGTTAACTTCCTATTTGGGTATGTTTTTTAGGGATAGAAATGACAAAACAAGTATGTTCACTTTCTTTATCTAGATAAAATTTCCCCATATGTTTTGAAATAATCGTATTAGAAAGGCTAAGCCCCAAACCTGTACCTTTACCGATTTCCTTTGTCGTAAAAAAAGGCTGAAATATTTTATCTTGGTACTCTTTTTTTATGCCGTCACCACTGTCAGTCACTTTAAAGCTGATATCGTGATCTGACTCTTCTACTAAAACTTTAACCCATTTTAACTCTCGTTTTTCAGTTGCATCAAAAGCATTAGTTAACAGATTCAAAAGAACCTGTGAAAACTGCACTCGCATAAGATCTATGCTTGCACTCTTCAACTCTTCTTTTATGTCCACCGTTAGATCAACTTCGTGGGATTTGAATTTCTCAGAGCAGAGAGATAAAACATCATTTAAACAATCTTCAATGCGACAAGAAATGAAATCTTCTCCAGAAGCATCTCTTGAAACATTTCTTAGTCCCGTTACTATTTTGGAAATTCTCACAACCGTACTATCAACTTCTCCTAAAATATCTTGAAATTCTTCAGTTGCGACTAAACCTTTGGCCACCATTTTTCTGATAGCTCGTATTGAAACCGCTATGACCGCCAGGGGGTTATTTATTTCGTGGGCTATACCGCCCGCCATTTCGCCTAGGGCAACCAATCTAGCAGCTGAAGCGATAATTAAGTTCTGATTTGCAATGATCTGTTCGTTGGCAACATACTCGGTTAGATCTTGCTCAGTTCGTAGTATTCCTGAAACATTACCTAACGAGTTTTTTAAACAGACTGCATTTGCAAGAACCCAGATATCTCTTCCATCAATATGCTTGTATCGGTACTTGCAATGAAATGGTTTTTCTTTTTCAATAAATGCAGACCATTCTGTTAGTACTTGGGAATAGTCATCGGGATGAATCGTTTTCTTCCATCCATCGCCCATAATATGTCTATTTTTTAACCCACAAAATGATAACCATTTATCATTCACATAAGTGCAACTTCCAAAAGCATTGGCCAAAAAAAGTCCAACAGGTGCTTCCTGCATTAAAATCTTAGAAAAAATTTGGCTGTCCGCTAAAAATTGCTCAGTAGCTTTTCTTTCTGTTATGTCGTTACCAATCCAGATGTATTTTTTCGAATTTTCATTAAAGATGGGAACGATGGACATTTCGACCCAGAAAAGAAAACCTGTTTTGCTTTTTAAACAGATCTCTCCTTGCCAGTTTATTCCCTTAAAAATGATGCTTTCAATTTCTTTGTTAAAATGATCAAAATAAGAACCTGAATGAAGTATGTTGTAGCTCGAGTCAATAAGCTCATCCCTAGAATAACCTGTTATCGATTTGAATTTTTCATTCACATCGATAAATTTCATGCCTTCGTCACAAGTGACAACATAAAATGATTGATCTAAAGCGAAACAGATATTTTTAAAATCTACGCCATCATTTATTGTCAAAAGACACAACCAGCGAGATTTTTCACTAATTCCTCCATCCCGCGGTCTCCGAAGACCGTAAAGGAATCGCACTTTAAACGTGCCAAAATTTTTCTGCCTTCTGGATCATTATGCATTTCCAAAAGCGCTTTTTGAACAGAAACAGCAATCTCACGCTGATTGGGATTTATCATTAAAACATGCACTAATTCTTTTATCTCTGTCGTGTAGAAATGGTTGACCCTTTCTTTCATTGAGATCATTTGGTCCCAGACACTTTTCAAAATAATTCCGTATTGGGCCTCTTCAATGGATACTGCCATTAGAACGTCTGGATAAGTACCTTTAGTAACAGGATCTATTTCAACCGCGGGATAGTTTTTGGAAAGATCAATTAAAATAGCCGCATGAGATGGGGTTCCTTTCACCAGGGCTACTTTTTGATCGTGCATCTTGGAAATTGATGGTGATGCAATTGACTTAGAGGAAATTACGGCCGCTTCGTCGTAAGTTTCAGTATATTTGGCCAAAGGAATAAATCCATGAACCTTGTATAATTGGACTGCATGCAAAGGATGGGCATAAACAAAACTGAAATTTTGAAAGTTATCGGCAAATTCATCAAACGTGATGAAACGCTGAAAGTCTGTATCGATAATTTTTCGTTGCTTGAGATAACCGACAAAAGCCGTCCATTTTTCAGGATCTATAACGACATCGTGAGGACACGAGCCAAAGATTTTTTTCATTTCATCCCTTTTTAGATAATAAATTGTACAATAAAACTTGTCCGAAATTCAAATTTGGGACAAAAAAATATAGTCGTATATGGCCATGTAAATTCATTTAGTTGAAATATGAATCTTCGCCGATTTTTTTTCCTCTTCCTTTACATTTATGCCTCGCTCACTAAGCTTCGGTCATGAAAGAGGCCAAACATATTCTGTCTGAGATTTTAAGCAAACCTAATGCCACCAACTGGGGGGTTTGCATTTTAAAACGAAGAAGACCGACTCAAACAACCAATTTTAGCCATTAAAAATGAGAGCACAAAAAATTGGCGCATTCTCTATATTCGCGTAGCATGTAACAAATGAAAGAAAAGTTAGAATTCAAAGATATAGATTTTGAAAGGCATTCAGAGCTATGTATAAAATTTAGAGCGGACTCTTTCTTTGAAAGTTTTGGCACAGATGAACCATTTTATGAAAATGATAATACTGGTGAAGTATATATTAATTGGTTGAAGTCAAAAGTATCTGAAACTTATAAGGCAATGCATGTTTGGTTTGAAGGTAAAATCATTGGACAATTAGAGTTTGGGAAAAGAAATGTTGATGACCCCTTTGGTTATGTGAATCTGTACTACCTTGTTCCTGAGGTTAGAGGGAAAGGATTATCCAACTATCTTGAAGAGTACACCGTTAGTTTTTTTAAATTATATAACTACAATAAAGTAAGGCTATCCGTATCTCCGACAAATAAAAGGGCCATTGGTTTTTATTTGAAAAATGGGTGGAAAGATATTGGGGTAAGAAATGGGCCCGGAAGAACAGGGAGAGGTTTAAAATTTGTGGTGCACTACATGGAAAAACTACTTTAATTCTTATTCCTTTCTTAAGCTTTCCAGAAGACTTGAAGTTTTCGGATCGATCTAAAAAGAACTAAAAATTCATCCCCATTTAAAATTATTTCCCAATACAGAAATTTCTTCTCTCGCAGGGTAAGCAGTTCACAAATATAGTCACCACTTTCAAAAGATGCTAGGATTTTTAAATGTCTTCAATCACATACCGAGCCGATATTGATGGTCTTAGAGCTTTAGCTGTAATGACTGTATTTATTTTCCATCTAAGTGCCAGTAACTTACCTGGAGGGTTTCTTGGTGTGGATATATTTTTCGTGATCTCAGGCCATCTGATTACTCAAATTCTTCTTAAAGAGATAAGTCAAACAGGACAGCTTAATCTCAGAGAATTTTATAAAAGAAGAATAAAAAGAATACTCCCATCATTTTATTTTATAATGTTCATTTCTTTAATTATCGCTTTATTCTTGTTTATGCCCGAGGATCTAGTTTATTTTGCGAAGTCCATGAAGGCCGCTACTTTTATTAAGTCTAATTTTTACTTTGGTGAATTTAAAAGCTACTTTGCAGTTGATTCAACTGAATTCCCCTTGCTTCACACCTGGTCACTTTCTGTAGAAGAACAGTTCTATTTTATTTGGCCGGCCATTCTTTTCTTCATTCTCAAAAAGATTAAACCAATTTTAAAGATGCTTATTCTATTGGTGAGTATTTTGATTCTACTGGGTGTTGGACAAGGTTCTTATTTTTCAAGTTTTACAAGATTTGGAGAGATACTTGTAGGGGCACTAGCTGCATTCACATCTTTTCATGATTTCTTTATCCCCAAAAAGCCGGCCATCAAAACCATTTTAGCGTTGTTATCCATCACAATGATCGTCTCATCCATGATTTTGATTAATAAGGAATCAGTCTATCCAGGTTTTTTATCTCTTTTCCCATGTGGGGCCACCTACCTATTTCTTGTTTCAGGACATAAGCCTCAGACATTTCTTCATAGGCTTTTTGGAACATCTTTTCTTAGATGGGTCGGTATTCATTCCTACGCAATTTATCTATGGCATTGGCCAGTCTTAGCCTTTTATCGATATTCGTCAGGAGCAATTGAGGTTGGCCCCATGATGACAACGATTGTCTTGCTCCTTACATTTACTCTTTCATTTCTTTCAAGAAGGTTTATTGAAATCCCGGCCATGGGGTTAAAGTTTGATTTTAAAAAAACATTCATAAGTCTCTTTTTTGTACCTGGATTGATATTTTTAGCGATTTCATACACTCTTAGATGGTCTCAGGGACTACCTCTTCGGATTAATCAAATCAGCTCTTATATCAATGAATCGGCTCCTGTTCGAGGTAGCTACTGTCATGATTCAAACGGGAAGATTTGCCTATTCAATAAAGGTGAAGGAAAAAAGTATCTTTTATTCGGTGACTCGATTGCGGCCTATCATGCACCTATTCTTTTAAAGACATTTACAGAAAAAAATATAGAGTTTTATACTATTTCAAGTAATCGCTGTGCTCCGATTATCATGGATAATAAAGCAGCTTTTTTCGTTAATCAGTTAGATATAAATAAATGTTTAAAGACATTAAATGCCGTTAGGGATTTGTTAAGTAAGCAGCACTTTGACGCGATCATCATTGCGGGAAAATGGTCTAATATTATTAAAGGAGAAGATTTCGAAAGTAAGTTTAAATCTTCCCTCAGTACACTTTTGGCAAAAGCTGATCAAGTTTTTGTTTTGGGAGCTCTTCCTTATTTTGACAATAGGGCCATTAACAACTACAGAAGAAATCGATACTCTCCTTTACTCTCAAAGCTTTTCTATCATACAGATTCTGTTCAGATAACTTTTGATAAGGATGAAGTGCTGAGACAGCAGGGAGACCAAGTGATACAAAACCTTGTAAAAGATATTCCGCATGTTAATTTTTTTCATCTACAAAATTACATCAATAAAAAGAGTATTCACATTCCTATCAATAAAGAAAAGATGCTCTACTCT
>CAMCZE010000169.1:0-6916 GCA_945885655.1 Bacteriovorax stolpii
GAAATTCTCGATGTTTTTAACGTTCAAACGTGCCTCCTCGTTACGGTGCTAATTTTGATTAACCTTATTGTAAGGGCAAACATGGATTAAGGAGACTTAATCTGTCAGGTAGAGTGATTTTAATAGGATAGGGGATAGAGTGACTCCCCTGTCTTATGCGATTAGACCTGAAATCTTTAATAAAATGACAAAAATTTGTGGCATGTTACCATTTATCAATGATGTATAAACTGGCCACATTCTTAGAGCAGGGGGAATCCTTTCTTCCTGGAAATACCACCCAGATAAGACTTGGGCTTATGGCCCTCATTCTCAATAGAAATGTCCTTATTGAAGACGTTCCTGGTATGGGTAAGACGACCTTGGTTAAGTTCTTTGCCAAGGTCACAGGCCTTGATTTTAGACGTATACAGTTTACGAGCGATCTTCTGCCTTCTGATATTTTGGGTGTGTCAGTCTTTCAAAAAGAATCTGAAACTTTTATTTTTAGGCCAGGGCCAATTTTTGGGGAGCTGATCTTAGGTGATGAGCTTAACCGGGGTACGCCTAAAACTCAAAGTGCCCTCCTTCAGGCCATGGAAGAAAAACATGTTACCGTTGATGGCATTTCCCATGCTTTGCCCGAAAGGTTTAGTCTTTTTGCCACTCAGAATCCCCGAGGACAGTATGGCACCTACCCTTTGCCAGAATCTCAACTGGATCGATTTTTATTTAAATTTTCCATGGGGATTTTATCAAGGGATCAGGAAATTTCACTTCTGGCCTCAGGTTCTCGTCTTCACAAGTTAAATGATCTCAAAATCATTTTGACCTCTGAAGATCTTAAAGAATTTCAAATAAAAATCCATGACGTTTCTGTTTCAAACATGTTGCTAGAATATATCGCAGATATTTTAAGTGCCTCTCGGGCCAAAGAAGATCAATGGGGTTTGAGTCCTCGAGCTGGACTTGATTTAATTGATGCCGCTCGAGCATGGGCCTTCATGGATAAAAGAGGCCATGTGATCCCTGATGACATTCAGGCCGTTTTTCCTTATGTCGCTGCTCACAGACTTTATTCTTACCATTCATTAGGTGTAAGCGATGAACAATCAAAGGCCAAAAACTTTATTCATAAAATGAGTTTTATCAAATCGTGATCAATTACAATTGGATCAAACACCAGTTCCGTAAAAAAACTCGTGTCTACATTCTTCCTACCAGAATGGGCGCATATCTCAATGGACTCATCTTTCTTATGTTCCTTCTCTCTATTGGGTACAGTAATAACCTTCTTTTGATCTTCACCCTCTTTTTATTTGGTTTTAATCTCCTCTGGGTCATCCAGTCTCACTTCCATTTGCATCCTCTAAAATTTGAAGGATTGTCCTTGGCCAATGGACACTGTGGAGAAGCTTTGCCTTTTAAGATCCTTTGGGCACGCGTGCCTAATGCTCCTATGAAATGGGACCTTACTCTAGAGACTAAAAATGAATCCGTGCCTCTTGAGGTTTTTGAATCCACCAAAAATTATTCATTGGGTGAAGTTTGTTTATCTGGTCGTGGAAAATGGCAATGGAAATATCTAAAAGTTTCATCCGAGATGCCTTTTGGCCTTTACCGAGTGTGGTGTTTTTATCCTTTAATCGATCAAACTATCGCCTATCCAAAACGGCTTAAGAATGATTTTAAATTAGTCGTCTCTGGAGAACATCGTGAAGGTCAGTGCGAAACTGGACGACGAGGACAGGAAGATATTTGGGAACTCGCTCCTTATCAGGGTGAAGAGGCCAGAAAAATCAGTTGGAAACATTATGCACGCACAGGAAATATCCTCATTAAAGAAGGTGAAGAATTAAACGATGCTATTTATAAAATAGAATTAAAACTTTCTTCGGATCTCAATGCCCGTGAAGTTTACCTCTCGCAGTTAGCAAGTGAGATGGTTTTTTGTCACAGACAAAATGTTCCTTTTCATTTTAAAACTCCTCATGGGCAATGGGGTCCATCCTCAGAAGGCGTACATTTACATGAATGCCTGAAGGTTTTGGCCTTATGTTAAGAAGAGAGCTTAAAGAATCTTTTATTCTTCTAACGTTTAGTTTTTTACTTTATGAGTTCCTGACTCTTTCAACGATCGTTTTTGTTCTCATTGGAACGCTACTTATATTGTTTAAGATTCCACTTTCGAAGATTTTTCGAAATGTTATTGTTCTAGGAGTCTTTGCAACTTATTGGTTTACTTATGGAAAGGTGATTGATCCTGAGGTGGGACTTAACTTCTTAGTTTCTATCATTGTAATCAAACTTTTAGAAAAAGAGACGGCCAGGGATCAATATATGATTTTTTTTGGTTTGCTCTTAGTTATTTCTGCTGGATCATTATTTGAGAGGACTCTGACTTTTGTCATTTTTTTTTCTTTAAGTTTTTTTGTTCTCATTCAAGACTTTTATGGTGGGCTCAAGCTGAACTGGAAAATAAAAGATATGGCCCATGCTTTTTTATGGGTTACTCCTTTTACGTTATGTCTTTTTTTCTTTGCCCCAAGGCTTATGAACCCAATACCTTTTCAGGAAAACAAACCAGGTCTTGGTGAGGTTGGGTATACTCCGAATGTGAATATCTCCCAATTGGAGAGTCTCACTTTTAATGATCGTCCGGTCTTTCACGCCCTGATCTCTAGGCCTGTGCCCCAAAATAAACTTTACTGGCGTGGAAATACTCTATCATTTAGTGATGGATGGGACTGGATGCTCATGTCCCAAGGTGATGACATGAATGAGTCGCTGCCTAAAAACTATAGCATTACACATTCTCCGGAAGTTGTTCATCAGAGTATTCATTTATTTGGAAAAGAAGATTTTTTCTTTACCTTGGATTCTCCTTTGTTTGTCAAAATAAAGGGGGAGAAGATTCTTTTGAAAGAAAAAAAGACACTTCAACAAGACCGTTGGAAGTGGGCCTCTCGATATGAAGTTACAAGTCATATGAATGTGAGGGGTCGCTCTCAAGATGATTTCTCTCGCTACCTTCGTTCCCCTTTATCAAAAGCCGATGAAAATTGGGTAGAAAAAACATTTCCTGGAAAAACCTTACTGGAACTGAGTGATGAGGTAAAAAAATATTTTTTGAAAGGACAATTTACATATTCTTTATCACCTGGGCGGGTCAGTAATTTTAAAGAATTCATGTTAAATAAAAAAATTGGTCTTTGTTCTCATTATGCTTCTGCTTTTGCTCTCATCCTTCGAGCTAAAAACATACCTTCCCGACTCGTCTCAGGTTTTATGGGAGGGAATTATAACCAATACGCCAATTTTTATCTTATCTCACAGAATGATGCCCACGTATGGGTAGAGGCCCTTAACGACGGAGAATGGGCCAGGATTGATCCTACTGAGTGGATCTCTCCTGATCGTGTAACGATGGGTGGTGATGCTTTTATGAGATCAGTGACCAATCAGGGTATAAGTTTAGAGTTTATGCGCAAAAACCTGGCCTGGATTAATGATTTTCGACAATGGTTTGCTCAGTGGGATTTTCGATTTTATCAATGGCTTGAACAGATGGATTATGATGGACAGCAGGCATGGCTCTCGCGCCTAAGGTTTAAGCGCCAATGGCTCTATTCTATTTTACCTTTCTTAGTCGTTTTGTTTATGGGGTTTTATATTTATTTTCTTTCAAAACATAAAAAAAAGATCTTTTTATCCCCTCATCAAATATTGTGGGATCTTTTTGAAAAACGTCTCCAGAAAAAAGGGATGAGACTCTCATTTATATCAGTGGCCATGACGGAACAAGAAATTCTTGCGTATCATCATCCAGAGGAAAAAAAAATCTTGAGTCTATGGAAAGAGCTTCTTGAAATAAGTTTTGAAGGAAAAAAATACGAGCAGAAAAAAGTGAAGAAAAAAATAGAAAAAATTTAATCAAGAACCTTAAAGTCAGCATCAATAACAGGACCTCTTGGGACCCTACTCTCTGTTTGCTTCTGAGATTCAAAAAGAACTCTTTCGTCTTGGATTCTTTTCATCGCACGGTAAAGCTGTATGAAGCGCCTCACAAAATAGATGCCAAAGATGATAAAAATGATTTTTAATAGTCTCATAAGCAAAAGATAGGTCAGGGAAAGCTAATTGGCAAGGTTCCTTACCCCGTTTTTTTAGGTTCAATAGGCGCCAGATTCGTGTCTTTAGTATCAGTTGTTGAAACTTTTTCTTCGGGTTTTTCTGATTCAGCGAGAGCTTCGTTCTCTTTTTTGATGGCCTCATTTTTTTCAATAAGTTTGGCCTCATTGAGTTTTTTAAACTCGTCTCCTTCAGCTTGAATTTGAGCGTCATGATCACGAAAGAAAACGGAGTTTACATAACGACGAAGATCTTTTTTCTGAACCTCACCTAAACAATGAATCAGTCCATGGAATTCACCATTGTTTTTTGTAGGTTGAACGTTGATATACATATCAACCGGACTGCTTAAGTGAAGGTTGGTTCCAATAGGAAAATTATGGTCTGAGGTAAAGATAGGGTCTGTCTCAGACATTTTTTTAACATTGATACTCAAAAGAATTTCACATAATGAAGAAGAATTGCTCTTTTTTAAAAAGACTTTCCCTCCTTCTGGTTCACCAATAACTTTAAGTTTAGCGAGTTTTTTCTCGAAAATATCGGCCATACGAACCAGGACATCAACCGAGACTTCGGCGTCACTTGCCATAGACTGCGGGAACTGAAGATCATCCTGAAGCTGTTTTGAAGGTGTTTTCGTATTAAATACGATCAAAAAAGTATGAAGATCTTTAAATTTTGTTTTAAGAAGCTCAGATAATTTAGATAACATTTGAAGAGAATTACGTGCGGTTGGACCTTCTTTGTCCATTGAAAAAGCGATAACCTGCGGACGTAATCGATTTAATTCTTCTTCCAGGTCATTAAAAAACGGAATACAACGGATCACATAAGGATGTTTATCTGTTCGTGCCTGATTCTGAAAAAAATGAAAGTCAGGGTCCACGATAAGAACTTTGGCCTTTTTTGACTCTGATCGAGTCTCATTATCAACAATCCATTTTTCTAATTGTTTTTTTGCATGTCGGATATTTTCAGTACGTTCATCATTTTTTTCTTTGATGGTTTGGCCATCCATTCCTTCTGCGGGAATAAATTCATCCATAAATTGAAAATCAAGATCAGCGCTTTGTTTAAACTGATAAAAAAGATTAATTTGGGATGTGGCCGATACAACAACTTCCTTGGATGGAATCAATTTACGATTAAGCCAAAAGTGATTGATGCGGTGTCGATCACCTTTTTTAAGAGGATGATCGGTCTCAATATGAATACCACTTTCATGAATGTATCCAACCTTACAAGGAATTCCGACTTCAAGATTTTCATTTTTAAGTTGGGCCATGGCAAAACCATGCTCACTCATTTCCTGAGGTGAGATAAGTCTGGCCACGTCAAAAATCACATCATAAGTTTCAGCACTCTTAATATGCGTGAAATTAACCCCCGTGGAGTTACTTTCAATCATGAGTTCAGGTGGAGATAAATAATCCACAAGCCCCACCATGACGATCTTATGCTCAAGAGGAGTCCTTGAAATAAGGCGTGCCAAATGAAGATAATCTTGTGTGTTTTTAGAAAAATCTAAAAACACACAAGCAGGATGATTGTTGAATATTTTAATGAAAAGGGACTGAATTTTTGACTCATCACTTTCGTAAATCTTTTTGAAGTCTATGGCAAGACGAGTATGCCGCTTAAACTCACTTTGCAGAGTTTTAAAGTAGGCTTCATCATCTCCAAAATAGTAAAACAGTAGATTGGCCATGTTAGGTTATTATAACATAGATGTTTATAAAGAACCTAAATCAAGGGTTTAGCTCCTTTAAAAAGGTTGTATAGGCCTTGCCCATGCCATCTTGATGACTTAGGAAGGCCTCTAACTGATGAGAGTGGTATTTCCTACCCGTATCACCCTTCCATATATCATCACCATATAAGGAGATCTTTGAATATTTAGGATCAAGAGAAAGACAAAAAATCTGATAATACTGCCCATCTTCCCAGATGAGTTTTTCTTCTACGAGATTAAGGATTGATTCTTTTAAATACGCTCTTAATTCAAGAATTTTTCTATGAGGAGAGACGATTAATACATCTTTTGCAGTTAATTGAGGGATGATATTTAGTGAAATTTCTAAAATTTCTTTTCCTCCCATACCAGCTATAAAGATGCAGTTTGAAGAATGATTTATTTTAAGATTTTGTCCATGTTGTTGGTGTATATGTATTTTTGAAGAGGGATCTGTAATATACGCATCAATTAAAGACTTAATGACTTCAACAGAAGGGTCTACCAAATGAATCTCTCTTACTGAAGTTATCGCCTGAAAAGAGTTACCTAAAAGCCCATGGTCGCAACCAATGTCCCAAATGATACTTTGATGATCATAATATTCAGAAAGGGCCTTAAGTCGTTTTGAAAGTGCCAACCCAAATCCTAAAAAAATTCGTCGTAGTTTTGACCAAATTTTATATCCATTGCTTCAGTAAAATACTTACGCACAAAATACTGTCCAGATCTTATCGTCTCGATAAAACCATAATTTTCCAAAGATCTTAGATGATGTCCCAGCTCTTCTTGTGTGAAGTTAAGAATCACGCACAGATCAGTATAGGAATGTAAGGGACTAATACCATGGGCCTTATTAAGATTCGGTCGGCACCACACTTGACGGTATAAAAACATAAGTAAGTTGATTTCTGATCTTGTGAGTTTAAATTGCAAAAGAATCTCGTCAAAAAAGATGTCGGGAATTTCGGCAATAGATGCTTTATCGTGAGGACCGACCTCAGATTTGTTTACATCATCCTGACGCTTCTTGCGGGCATGAAACTGAAAGAGAACAGATCGGATGTCTTCCAT
>CAMCZE010000170.1 GCA_945885655.1 Bacteriovorax stolpii
TCCACACCCTGTTTTCCAGATTTATATTCTTTTACTTTGAATCGGTGAAACGTATCCATGAGACCTATGATCTTAGTGAAAAGAATTTTGGGTTCCACTTTAAGTTGAAGTTGGTTTTCACTGAGACCACGGCCGTAAGTGAGGTAATAACTCGCTTTTTTATCGGTCACAGGACAATTTGGACCAAGAGCAAGGGAGAAATGAAGTTCTAGGCATTCCCCTGGAGCGATCGTGTTTTTTTCAAATGAGGCCTTAACATCAAATTTGAGGTTGGCCGTGCGGGCATGAATCTTTTTAATGTCAGCGTGGGCGACACCAACTCCTGATTCTCCTAACTCAATGTTTTCTAATCCGTGATTTTTAACTTTAAGCGATCCTAAGACCGTGTCTCCTTGGCCCCAACTTTCGCCTTGAGTTTCAATGTTCCATTCTAGAGGCCTGTTAAAAAATGTACCTTTCATGGAGTGGTACGATAACTCGAGACTAAGACTTTTTAAAGGAAAAAACTTCAGGCCATTGGGAAAGAGATTAAGGCCCAGATGGGAACTGCTCGCATCCTAAGGCGGCGAGCAGTTAATTGAAATATATAATGATTAACGAGGAAGAGTGCAGCCCTCACGAGTCACATCAAATTTAAAGTCTGGTGTTAAACAAGTGTAGACATTAAAAGTTTGCTGGCCGTAACGAACACCTTGGCGTGCAAAAACTTCTCCATCTTCATTTACTTCACACGGGTTGTTCATGGCACAAACTTTACCATCTTCGTTAGATGTATTGTTGATACCAATGACACGTCTTTCTGTACGAGCGATGAGAGGAGATCCAGAAGTTCCACCAATTGTGTCACATGTGTCTGTGTAACGAATAGAATCACTCCATGTCCAAGCATCTTCGCGAATGGCAAAGATAAATGAATCAATGTCACAACGGTAACCACGGTCCCAGTATCCAGATACGATATCAATAGATTGTCCAATAACAGGGTGAACGCCATCAAGAGCGAATGGAGTTACATTGAATGCTGCTGCAATATCGTCATAGGTTTCTTTTAGTTCATAAAAGGCAACATCCGTTTGAGTCATCGTCGCGTAAAGAATTTTTGTTGCTTGAACGGAGTGAAGTTTCATGTTTTTATCAAAAACTTTAAGTGCACGAGAAATGTTTTTATTTACCCAAACTTCTCCTGGAGATAAAAAACCACCAGCTTTTTGAATACAGTGGCCATTAGTCATTACCACAGCTTTGGCAGTGGTTGGCATCCCGTTAAAGAGAACCAAAGATCCAGAACAGTTTGATAATTTAATGATCCCTTCAAAGTCATAGTCTTGATTTTCGCCATGAACGTTAACTTTAAGGTGAGATGGATTAAGAGCATCAAAAGGAGCTTGAGGAATTGCCCAAGCTACGGCCGTTGATAAAGATAAAAGAATAACAATAAATGATTTCATAATGCCTCCATAATGAGGAGGAAGGTTACAAAGGACGGAACATCTTGTCGTGTCGTGGTGAGTCTACTAAAGTTCTTCGCCGGCCGGCTCAAAGAGAGGCGCAAAGTCACCTAAGTCCTTAGACTCTTCGAGAAGTTTCATGAGGTCCTGATCAAGAATGTTATAGAGATCTTCAAATCGATCAAGAACATAATAAAGAGGTTGTGGAATATCAATACGATAAGGAGTTCTAAGGGCCGTAAGAGCATTAAAAGGAGCACGCTTTGCAATAGGACTTTCTAAGGAATAAACCGTTTCGTGGATGGAAGAGAGCATGCCGCCGCCGTAAGCACGGATGCCTTTGTCAGTATTTAATAGACCAAATTCAATGGTAAACCAGAAAAGGCGAAACAAACGTCGACGATCTTTGGGTGATGCACTCAAGGCCAGTTTTCCAAATTCTTCCATAAAATTTGCATATTCATTAAAGGTCAGAAGCGGAACGTGACCATAAAACTCATGAAAAATATCTGGTTCTTGAATGTAATTAAGTTCTTGAGGGGTACGAATAAAACTTGCTGCGGGAAACTTCTTATTGGCCAGCAGAGTGAAAAATTCTTTGGCCGGAATCAGGGCCGGAACAACCTCAACTTCCCATCCAGAAAAATCTTTTAATCGACTGTTAATTTCAGTGTGTTGGGGAACTCGCTGAGTTGAAAAACCAATGCGCGATAGGCCCTCTAAAAACTGAGGACAGGCCCTACTCTTCACAATTTCAGACTGACGTGTAATAAGAGTATTCCATGTGTGGTTCTCATCGTTTGTCCAATCGATGAGTCCCTGCGAGTTTGGTTGTTTTGAAATGTAAGTCGTTTTCATAGGTTTTGATTATACGCTAAGTGAAGGTTTTAGAAGCTAAAATTTGTAAAATTTTCTTTTTATGGGTCTTAGAAATGAGCGATAAAGAGCGCGACAGGCTACTGGGTTTTAACATTGATTTTATTGAACATACCCTTTGCGAAAAGGCCCGTGCTGCGCGCCCTGATGGTAACCACTACACTTGGGGACATTACCTGCATCAGGGAAATCAGACTTGGGTGGGACTAGATCCACAGACTTTACAGACTCCCTATCAAGAAATTGAAGAGTTGCTCCATCTCCTTAAGCCTAAAAATAAAAGTCATTTAATCGATTTGGGCGCCGGGTATGGGCGTTTGGCATTTGTGCTTAGAGAGCTTTACCCTGAGGTCATCTTCACTGGTTTTGAGTATGTGCCTGAGAGAGTTTTTGAGGGGAAAAGAGTGTTTTCACTTCATGGGCTTGATTCAGAAGGTTTAAGGGTACAGGATCTCACATGTCCTGATTTTGTATTGCCGGTGGCCGATTATTATTTTCTTTATGATTACGGTAACGTTAGAGATATCCGTCACACTTTAAAACAGATTGAAAAGGTGGCCGATGAAAAAAATATTGTGTTGATTGCCAGAGGTAAGGGTTCTCAGAGTTTAATTGAGCATGAATTTTTATGGCTTGCAAAAATGAATCAGGCCAAAAATTATTCTTTATATACAAACTGTTTATCGCTGATTTCATAAAAAACCCATGAAACGCCGTTTTCAGGCACCACTCCACGGAAGCTAAAACCAAGTTTTTGTATGACTTTGATGCTAGGTATGTTTTCAGGGCTGGCCTGAGCGACCACTCGTTTAAGGCCAAGAGTTTTAAAACCGTATTCTAGGCAGGCCTGGGAAGCTTCAGTAGCATAACCCTGGCCCCAATGCTTTTTCATAAGTCTATAACCTAAATCCACTTCATTTTTTTCAGGAGAAAAACGTAGACCACACCAACCTAAAAAAGTTCCATCCTTGCGGAAAACTAAAAAGCGTCCCATCTTATAGTTGATTTTCTGCGGTTCAAAACGTTCTTTGATCTGTGTTTGGGCCTGGGCGAGATTTAAAAGAGAGTGGTCACCTGTATAACGAATGACCTCTGGATCTTTGTTTAGTTCTAATAGAAGTGGGGCATGTATGGGAGAGGCCCAAACGAGTTCAAGCCGAGAAGTTGTTAGCATATGAAATGAGCCTAGCGTGTTTCATGAAATGAAGCTAGAGTTTTTAGAATGAACCTTCAAAAGCAATCATTACTTCTAGGTCTGGTGACCATTTTTTTTTGGGCAAGTCTTGCGACCTTGGCCAAACGTCTTGTGCATTTGCCTCCCTTTTTTATTCTGGCGGTTTGCTTTTTTATGGGATCATTACCAGGCTTTTTAAAACCCAAACAAATGTTTCCCAACGTAAAGACAACTCTTTTGGGTATTTCTGGATATTTTTTTTATCATTTTTTTCTTTTTTATTCTTTTCGGTTTGCTCCGGCCATTGAGGTCAATCTTATTAATTATCTTTGGCCTATTCTGTTAGTGCTTTTTACTCCACTTTTTTTTAAGCAATCAAAACTAAAAAGACATCATTTTGTGGGAGGTGTTCTGGCCATCATCGGTTGTTTTTTTTTAGTGATGGGCGAAGGCATAGAGTTTAAAACACAACATCTCAAAGGGTATATGCTCGCATTTGCTGCTGCTCTTACTTGGCCAATTTATTCTCTGGGAAAAAAGAAACTGCCAGAAGTCTCAGTGTGGGCGATTAGTGGATTTTGTTTTGGTGCCAGTCTTCTGGCCTTTATGACTCATCTGCTCCTTGAACCCCATGTGGTGATTTTAAGTGAATATTTTTTTCCACTATTATTATTGGGTCTAGGCCCTTTTGGTTTGGCCTTTTATACTTGGGATCTTGCGCTGAAAAAAGGTGATGCTCGTTTGATAGGTGCCCTTTCTTATCTTACTCCCGTGTTGTCAACTCTGGGACTTGTGATATTTTCTCAAGAAGAGCTTCAGGGCCCAACCCTTATGGCCATGATTTTCATTGTTGGAGGGGCCAGTACCGGACTTCTTGATTTTCTTCCTCAAAAGGTTTTGCTAAAATAAACTATGCAACATTGTACAATCACCAAAAAAGAGACTGGCGTCTTTTTAAAAAATGAACAAAAGACCAAGTGGGTCACCCTGATTACACTACTCACAATGGTAGTGGAAATAGCGATGGGGTATTGGTCTGGTTCCATGGCGCTTCTGGCCGATGGTTGGCATATGGCCTCTCATACCCTGGCCTTAGGCTTATCTCTTCTTGTTTATTATCTTTATCGTCATCCAAAATTTAGATCATCTTTCACCTTCGGTGGGGGAAAGATTTTATCCCTGGGTGGATACACCAGCTCAATCATGTTGATTTTTATTGCGGGCTCGATGATTGTTGAATCTTATTTTAGATTTTTTGAAAAAAAAGATATTCATTATTCTGAAGCTCTTTTAGTGTCGATTATTGGTCTTGTCGTGAATCTTATCTGTGCTTTCATTCTTCATCAAAAAGAGGACATGCCTCATCTTCATACTCATGATGAAAACTGCCATCATCCAAAAAATAAATTAAGTCCCGCCGGACATAATCATAATCACAATCATACTCATTCCCATACTCACATGACTCATGATCATAATCATGAAAGTGCTTACGTACATATTTTAACGGATGCTCTGACTTCTATTCTGGCCATCGTTGCTCTTTTATTAGGGTTATGGCAGGGATGGAGCTGGCTTGATCCGGCCGTTGGAATGCTTGGTGGCCTTGTTGTATTTAAATGGTCACTAGGTCTTATTCGTCAGAGTGGAATGGATCTGTTAGATGCTCATGATGGTTCGATTAATCGTGAGAAACTTATTCAGAATCTTGAACTTGATGGCTCCTCTGTGGTGGACATACATTTATGGCGACTTGCCCCTGGGCAGGTCGGGTGTGAACTTATTATTAAAAATAATTCCAATCAGAGATCTGCTGATTACCGTGACATCATTAAAAAAGATTTTGATATTCATCATCTGATTATTGAAGTCGTTTAAAAAATGTGGACACCATCTGAAGAGAAGTTTTTTCACTCCCTTCATTCACCCATAAAAATTCAGCGTTATTTAGATGATCTGACTTATAACCCAGAAAATTCCTTGGCCTCTCCCCGATATGTCATGATGACTGAATCTGCGCATTGTCTTGAGGCATGTCTGGTGGCCGCCTCTGCACTAGAGTTTTTAGGGTATTCACCGCTTCTTGTGAATCTTCTGGCACATGATGATGATCATCACGCCCTAACTCTCTATCAAACTAAAACGGGGTGGGGCAGTCTCACTAAATCCAATACCACTCTTTTAGGTGGCCGTTTGCCATATTATCAAAGTGTCCGGGAACTGGTGATGAGTTATTTTGCTTTTTATTTTAATTCGGCCAATAAATATAGCCTTTTAAGTTTTACTAAACCTATTAATTTGAACGATTACAATCACTGGGATTGGCGAACAAGTGATCATGATCTTTGGGCCATGGGTATTAAGTTAACCGAAAATCCCAAAGAAAAAATATTAAGTCTTAAAGAATTAAAAAAAATACCACCGGTTACAAATAGATTAAAAGAAGCATGCTTTTATGGCGCTGATTTAGACGGTCTTTATAAAGCTTGAAGGGCCATAAGAAGTACTCCTTTAAACGTCGGTTCTATCAATTAGATAACGGGTCGTTTTATTGGAGCATCCAAAGGCCGAGCTTTGGGGCCCGGCCTTTGGATAGGATTTTTTTAATCATTAGTGCAAAGTTCAGACTAAAACCGAGTTGCTGCTATATATAACTGCTATTACTTTAAAGAAACCTTTGTCGTTTCCCTTTCATAACGATGAGTAGATCCGGTAAAGGCCCTTCCATCAAATATAAAAAGATCTTCTTCTAGCTTAACAAGGTCCTGTTGTGCTTTATCAACGAACACTTTAATTCTTCCATCTTTAAAGTGGCCAAGATAAATGGCCTCTAATTCTTCGCCATGATTAAAGCCTGTGCCGTTAAACATCGAACCCGTAGTGACTACTAACTTGAGGACGAGGTCTGGATAGTACCTAAAAATTTTTTTTGAGATTTTAATTTTACTTTTTGCGTTTGAGTAATTACTTGAGATAGAGATTCTAGGACTAGAAGTATTACAAGGACTGCAACCATAAGGAACCGGAATTGAACCATGAAATTCAACTTCGATTGTGCTTGGAGAATCTTTGGTGATGAGAAGCTCCATGAAGGGAATGGTATAATTAATTATATTTTGGGTCGCTGACATAGAAATTTTTTTGGTATCTTTTGTTACAGTAGTAGTTAGAATCTGTTTACGAAGCCTGCTTGAAATTTTGAAATTTTCGTGTCTCATTTCTTGAGCAAGTACCCCCCTATGTCAGGATAGATGTCGCCTCCATAAAATAAATTAAGGGGGCGGTTTAGGGAATCGAGTGAGAAGAAATCATGGTTATTCGTCAGAGTTTAAGAAATCAGCAGTCGAAAAATTACTCACCAGAGGCAAGCGTACAGTAACAG
>CAMCZE010000171.1 GCA_945885655.1 Bacteriovorax stolpii
TAATGATTTCTTTAATTTCTTCTTCTGAACCTAAGATGCTTTCTAAACGTGCAATCTCTTTCATCATTATTTCATAATCAGCAATAATTTTATCTCGTTCAAGACCAGTAAGTCTTTGGAGACGCATGTCGAGCACAGCTTGTGCCTGAATGGCAGAAAGAGTGAATCGACTCATTAACTGATCTTTAGCCTGAGCTGGTCCTTCAGCTTTTTTAACAAGTTCTACAATTGCATCAATGTTCTCAACAGCAATTTTCAAACCTTGCAAAATATGAGCACGCTCTTTTGCTTTTTTTAATTCAAAAGTCGTTCTGCGAATAATGATCTCACGTCTATGTTCAATGAAACAAAGAAGTTGTTCTTTGAGATCCATTACCTTCGGTTGGCCATTATAGATTGAAAGGAAAATAATCCCGAAAGAGACTTGCATCTGAGTTTGTTTGTAAAGGCGGTTCAAAAGTACGGAACCACTTTCACCACGTTTAACATCGATAACAACGCGGATACCTTCTCGTGAGGACTCATCTCTTATATCTGAGATACCTTCGATAGCTTTTTCACGAACAAGGTCTGCAATTTTCTCAATTAATTTAGCTTTGTTAACTTGGTAAGGAATTTCAGTAATGACAATTTTTTCACGATCATTTTTACCAATTTCAATATCTGCTTTCGCACGAATTTGAATAACACCTTTACCAGTATGATACGCTTGTTGAATTCCCGCCGTTCCATGGATCGCACCAGAAGTAGGGAAATCTGGGCCAGGAATAATTTTAATCAGGTCATGTACTGTTAAGTCAGTATTTTCAATTAAGGCCAAAAGACCGTTCATAATCTCTGTTAAGTTATGTGGAGGAATATTGGTTGCCATCCCCACAGCAATACCAGCTGAACCGTTAATAAGTAGATTTGGAACTTTTGTTGGAAGAACTGTTGGTTCTTGTAGAGAACCATCGTAGTTATCCTGCCAATCAACAGTTTCTTTATCGATGTCACCAAGTAGATCATTGGCCATCTTCTGCATACGTACTTCTGTGTACCGCATGGCCGCAGCATTATCTCCATCAATAGATCCGAAGTTTCCTTGACCATCAATAATAGTATATCTCATTGAGAAATCTTGCGCTAAACGAACAAGAGCACCATACACAGCTGAATCACCATGTGGGTGATATTTACCAATAACGTCACCAACCACACGGGCAGATTTTAAATATGGACGATTGCTGTAGTTATTAAGCACATGCATCGCAAATAAAATTCTTCTGTGAACGGGTTTTAATCCATCACGCACATCCGGAAGTGCGCGCCCAACGATAACGGACATGGCATAATCAAGGTAGCAGTTCCGCATCTCATCTTGAATGAGGAGGGGAGTGATATTTCCGTGATTTGGAACGTTATTTTCTTCGCTCATAAATTCGATCCTTCAAATTAAATATCTAGGTTTCTCACATTCAGGGCGTTTGTTTCCACAAATTCACGTCGTGGTTCAACTTGATCACCCATAAGAACAGAGAAGACTTGATCGGCATCAATGGTATCTTCAATCTTCACTTGTAGTAGTGTACGATTATTTGGATTCATCGTGGTTTCCCAAAGTTGTTCCGGGTTCATCTCGCCTAGTCCCTTATAACGCTGGATATAGGCACCTTGGCGGCCATCATTAGAAATAAACGTCGTAAAGTTTGGTAATCCAGAATGTTTAGAAACATCGTTATTATGCTTAATTGTAAATTCTGATTTCAAATATCGTTTAAGACCATCGTATTGATTCATGAGATCTGCAAACTCAGAAGACTCTGCGAAGTTAACACCAATTTTAAAACTTTTTGTTTTAAGTGCCGAAAGAACCTGTGTACGTACTTGGTACCCCAAACTCTTTACATCTTCTTCAACTTTTAAACTATATTTTTTAAGTGACACAGAATCATGAGATTGAAGCTTCTCATTAATCATCTTAGCATAAACTTCAAGTTTGCTCTTATCCTTCATGATGTCTGCTGTTAAAGATCCATCCTCAACAACAGTTCTTAAAAATAATGAGTCATAATGACGGTCATAAGATTCAAGCGTGTTGTTGTAATTTCTAAACTTGTTAACAAGAGTTTTAGTACCTTCAAGATCAAACTTATTTCCATCAATTGTAACTTCACATTCGTTAAGTGCGCTTGATACAAGGTAAGAGTCAAGCTCGCCACCATCTTTAAGGTAACGCTCCATCTTGCCTTTCTTGTATTTAAAAAGAGGTGGTTGAGCTATATAAAGATGTCCTCTTTCCACAATCTCAGGAAACTGACGATAGAAGAGAGTGAGTAATAACGTACGAATGTGCGACCCATCCACATCAGCATCTGTCATAATTACTATTTTGTAATAACGAAGTTTTGAAATATCAAACGAATCTTTGCCAATACTTGTACCAATCGCTTGAACAAGCATTTTAATTTCATCGTTTGATAACATTTTATCGTAACGGGCCTTTTCAACGTTAAGAATTTTACCCTTAAGTGGAAGTACTGCTTGTGTACGGCGATCACGTCCTTGTTTTGCTGATCCACCTGCAGAGTCTCCCTCAACAATGTAGATTTCACAAAGCTCAGGATTTTTTTCCTGACAGTCGGCCATTTTTCCCGGAAGACCAGAAAAATCGAGGGCTGTTTTACGACGAGTTAGTTCTCTAGCTTTACGAGCAGCTTCTCTAGCAGCAGCAGCATCAATAGACTTTTTAAGAATAGTCTTTCCAACATTTGGATTTTCTTCGAGATAAATTTTGAATCTATCCCCAATGAGTGAATTCACAATTCCTTCAACTTCAGAGTTGCCAAGTTTTGACTTAGTCTGACCTTCAAATTGTGGATTAGTAAGTTTTACAGAAATAATCGCAGTTAAACCCTCACGCATATCATCGCCAGTAAGAGTGATCTTTACGTTTTTAAGAATATTATTATCTTTAGCGTAGTTATTAAGCACACGGGTAAGGGCTGTTTTAAATCCAGAAACATGCACCCCACCCTCGGGTGTATTAATATTATTGGCATAGGAAGTAAGTGTTTCTGAGTAGCCATCAGTCCATTGCATTGCTACTTCAACTTCGTAATTGTCACGTGATTGGAAAAAATAAATTGGCTCTTTATGTATTGCTGTTTTGGCACGGTTTAAATAAAGAGCGAATTCTGATAGACCACCATCATAATGAAAAGTGTCTTCCTTTTCAGTTCTTTCATCTTTCATTACGATACGGAGGCCTTTATTAAGAAAAGCCATCTCACGAAAACGGTTCGCAAGTGTGTCGTAGTTATATTCATGAACTTCAAAAATCTCATTATCAGATTTGAAAGTTACAGTAGTGCCTGTATCTTTAAGATCACAGTCCCCAATAACTTTTAATGGTTCCTTAGCGGCACCATGAGCAAACTCTAAACGATGAACTTTTCCGTGTTTTTTAATTTCAAGACGGACCCACTTTGAAAGAGCGTTCACTACAGATGCACCTACACCGTGAAGACCGCCGGAAACTTTATAAGCTCCGCCTTCTTCATTGAATTTCCCACCGGCATGAAGTTTCGTGTAAACGATTTCGGCTGCAGAAACACCTTCACCCGAAACCATATCCGTGGGAATACCACGACCATTGTCCACAACTGTGAGTGAGTTATCCACATGGATGATAACTTTTATTTCTGTACAATAACCAGCCAAGGCTTCATCAACTGCATTATCTACAATTTCGTAGACACAGTGATGGAATCCTCTAAAGCCAGTATCCCCAATATACATGCCAGGGCGCTTTCTTACGGCCTCTAATCCTTCAAGGATCTTAATTTGGTCAGCATTGTATTCAGTGTTAACTTTCGAAATAGAATCAGGAGTTTGATTCATTCAGGGTGCTCCTATCCGTGGTTAAACGAGTGTGCCGTTTTCTATAAAAAATTTTTTAGATTCTGGAATTCTTTCCAGTTCTTTCCTAAAATTCTCATTGGCCGTTGTGATCAATACTTGAAACTTTTTTGTTTCCAAGTATTGGATCAAATTTTTCCATCTCTGGCTATCCAATTCGCCGGAAACATCATCAATAAGTACAATAGGATAAGAGTTAAATTTGTACCTAAAAACCTCAATATAGGCAAATACTAAGCTCAGAAAACCCATCTTCTGTTGACCAAGCGAACAGAATTCAAACGCATTGAGTCCATTAAAACTAAAAATGAAGTCATCACGGTGAATACCAACCCGTGTTACTTCTGCTTTTATGTCGTCATTTTCCTGATGTCGGTAATAATCATAGATTTTTTTTGCATCCCAATGCACGAACATACTATCAAGATCCATTTTAAGGGTATGTTCTTCAGCGAAAACAGCTTTAAAGCTTGGGGTGATGTTCTCATTAAGGGTTTGGAGGAATTCGTGCCTCTTAGCAGTTATTAAGGCAGAATAGTCGGCAATCTGTTCATCAATGGCCCTTAATTGTGAAGAAGTGTTTTTACCACCAAAGGATAAAACCGAATTTCTAAATCTCATAGCTTTTTGAAAACGTCCTAAAACTTGGCGGTATTCAGAATCCATTAAATTTAAATGTGAATCTACCCAGTGCCTTCGAAAAGTTGAACTGGTATGAAAAGAGTACGAATCAAACGGGTTAATAAATACTGACGAAGTTATCGTCTTGGATTTTACAGGTTGATTATTTAAAAATCTTTCTTCAAAGTTTTCACTTATACGGACCGAAAAAGCACTAATGTCTGATCCATTTCCAAATACTGACTGAAGAATAATTTCGGGTCTTTCCCCCTCAATGTTGAGTATTTGTGGATAACTTGTGTTTTTACGAAAGGATTTTTTATTTGTTACATAGAATACGGCTTCTAGCAGGTTTGTTTTGCCGTTTCCATTTTGACCAAAGATGCAATTAATTCCAGGAACAAATTCAAAAACAGTAGGACTTAAATTTCTAAAATTGTGTGTCTGTAATTTTCTTATTTTCCAACAATTCATCCACAACTACAGTTTAAGTGGCATGATGATTCCCAAGAACTCTGGTAAATCATCCGCTTTTATAACGACTGGGCTTAATTCGTTATTGAATTCAAAAGTTACATCTGTTTCATTTAAAACTGATAAACTTTCAATTAAATATTTAGCATTAAATCCAATCTCGGTAGCTTTACCATCATATATTATAGGTAACGTTTCTATGGCCTGTCCAAGAGCTGGATGGTTTGTTGAAACAATTAATTCCCCTGGAAGGATATTTAATTTAACACCATTTGTTTTTTCATTAGAAAGGATTTTAATTCTCTTAACTGCATTTAAAATAGCATTTCTATCAATGTGGAATCTATTCGTCGTTTTTGAAGGAATAACAGTCTGGTATTTAGGATATTCTCTAGCTATTAAACGTACTGATAAAAAGTATTCATTTTTTGCATTCACAAACATAAATGAATCATCTAACGAGATCGACACTTCATCGTCCGGATATGTTTCAGCAATTTTTTTTAATTCGCTAATACCTTTACGGGGAATGATGACACCATCTGCGAGGTATTTATTTTCCCCAATAAATTCTTGAGTATCTAACAAAGCAAGTCTATGCCCATCAATTGCTACAGCTCTTAATTTTGATTCCATCAATTGTAGATAAATACCATTTAAGTACAATCTAGTTTCATCTGTTGATATAGCATGCGAGGTTTTATTTATGATATGTGTGATTTGTTTTGTTCTTAACCGGAATTCAGAACTTTGATTTTGGAAACTTAATTGTGGAAAATCTTCTGCACTGGTTATTAAAAGTGAATAACTTATATTTTTACAAGTCAGATTTAAAAGATTGTTATTATCCACATTTAATAACAACTCATCGTTTGGAAGCTCTCTTAAAATATCAGCAATATTTTTGCTGTTAATGCAGAAACTGCCTTCTTGTTCAATTTTACTATTTAAAATAATTCTTGCTGATACTTCTAGGTCTGTTGCAATTAGTTCTAACTTTTGTCCATATGCTTTTATTAAGCAGTTAGTAAGGATTGGGCGTGAGTTTTTTTTATCTACAACTGATAGTACTTTATTTATAGCATCACGAAGGATAGGTGCCTGAATGGTCAGTTTCATAAATCTCTTCCTTAAATTTCAGTTTAAAGGTTTTAACTTTAGCTTCACAGTTAAGCAAGTCTTAGGCTTTATAGGTTCTTTCAAAGTTTCCCTTCTTCTTTATATATGTATTTATATTCTTATATGTATTAGCGCGGACAATGTTGATAGATTCTTCCAGTTCATATAATTCTAGATGGTTATCATGCATTTCCTTATCTTTTTTCCACGGCCTATGGTTCATTTGATTTTTTATTCTTCGTATATCCGATAAATTTCGGGGATAAGTTTTAAGTTATCCACATCGTTTTATAAATTCTTATAAAGGCCGGGGATAGAATAAAAGTTTTATTTAAAAAGGCCGTGGATAACTTTTCCTGTCCACAAATTCTTCCACAATGTGGACAGTTTAGATGTTAATGCACGGCCCATCCACAGTGGAGGCCGTGGAAATGTTGGGCCGAGTGGCCAAATGTCACTTTTGTGCGTTGCCTTGTGTTTATTTGTATTGTTGATAGTGTTGGGCCGAGTGGCCAAACACTAAGCCTGAGTAGTCACTAGAGTTGTTTTTCAATGTCCAAAAGCTGTTGAGCCAGATGAGATTCAATTTTAATGCGGTCTTTAATTGTGTTAATAGCATGTAGAACAGTTGAATGATCTCTACCTGAAAAGTACTGACCGTTATCTTTTAAAGTTGGTTTAATCATTTTATTAATAAGATACATGGCAACTTGG
>CAMCZE010000172.1 GCA_945885655.1 Bacteriovorax stolpii
CCTACCGGGATGAACATTTCCTTTGGGTAAAGTAATTTTTCACTTCTCACTAACTCATATGAAAGGATACTCACCAACATACTTTCATGTTTTATATATTTAGCGACCAGGCCCCTCGAAAGAAAAATCACACCCCTTGGAAGAGAAAAGTGCAACGGCGTGGACGTATCAATAATCGTCACACTTGCCGAACGGAGATCTTTAAAAAATATTTCATTTTTTGAAATTATTTCCTGAAGTAGATTTTTTAAATACTTATCAGGACTTTCTCCTAGATCAAAAACCCTTACTCCTGGAGTAGTGATAAATGGTTCTTTGAGTGAGGCTAAATGATCTGCAAAATCTTGAGAGCTTATCTCACGGTAAAGCTTAATAGGTATACTTCCAGATCGTTTTCCACGTGTCGGTATTGTAAATGTAGAACAAGCTGAAACAAAAAAAAGAAGCATAAAATAAGTATGGGCCATCGCTTTAAGCGACGGCCCATACTTATTTTTCATAGCGGATGAATTAAAGTTCAGAAGCGACTTCACGACCATTTTCTAGATAATATAGAGTAAAGCCCGCAAAGATTCTGTTGGGGTCTTTGATTAAAGGTCGGTTGTTGTCCCAAATAAGTTTCCATTTTTTCTCTGTTGTATAAACTGTTTTAGAAATTCTCCCTAGAGTATCTCCAGTTCTGATCAGATATGGAAGTCCTTCTGGATTCCAAACAAACTCTTCTGCAGGTGCCAAATACTTGAGCTTGGTTCCCGCCTTAACACTTAGATTGCCTTTTAACGTGTCTGCATTGTAGTTCGCTAGCTCTTTCCATTTATGGTAATCACCAAAAAGTTTAAATGCGACAATCATCAATGTTTCATTGCGCTGAACAGTGTAAACTTGCTCCGTTCCCGCACTCACTGACTCTGTTATCACTGGAGCTGCTTCCATTATTGGATCTGCGGAAGAATCAGCTAAAGGCTCCGAAGATTTTACTTCTTGAACAGAAGCATTCTCTTCTACTGCTACCACCTCATCAACTGGAGTCTCTGGCTCTTCAGCTAAGTTATCGATGTATTCATCTGCATTCGATAATTCAACCTGCGGCGTTTCTTGATTCACATTTTGTGCTGATTTTGAACCTGAACAACTAACTAGGCCCAAGCTCATTACAACCATCCATGGCGTAAGCTTCATAAATCTCTCCCTGATATTGACACAGTTTGATTTTATTATAGGTTTGTGTTTTCGGGGATAGGTGGAAAATATTGCTAGAAATGGAAAAATAGATCTTTTTGATCAATTGAATCCCATATTCTTTTCACAAGACGATTAAAGTGTTCCTCGTTTTCTAAAAAATCGAGTTCATCTGTATCAACGACAAGAGATTTACCAAGACTGTAGCTTGAGTACCATTGATCATAATACGTATTTAGGCTTGTTAAGTAATCAACGGGTATAGATTGTTCATAATCTCTTCCGCGTTGTTTAATTCTTTCCTGAAGTTTAGGTACTGAACGACGTAAAAAAATCATCAAAGTCGGAGGACTGAGATACTGAATCATAGATTCAAAAAGCTGACGATAATTATTATAATCTCTTTCATCCAAATCACCTTTTTCATATAGCGCTCGTGCAAAGATGTTAGCATCTTCATATATCGATCGATCTTGGATGGAGCTGGCAGGCAAATTTTCGATTTCTTTGTGTGTATTAAATCGATGATTCAGAAAGTACACTTGAAGCGGAAACGACCAACGGCTCATGTTTTTATAAAAATCAGCAAGATAAGGATTGTCTTGTACAGACTCATAATGGGGCTTCCAACCCAAACGTTCAGAGAGCTTTTTAGTCAGAGTTGTTTTTCCACTTCCGATATTTCCGGCCACTACTACGAACATAGGATTCGCAACATTCGCTAAGCGATGATAGGCCGTATCAGACATAAGACTCTCCTGGATATTCATGGTCAAAAGGGTATTATGAATGCTGCCATAAATCTTGACTCAATTGATCAATATTTAATTTTTTTGTATTCGTTTACGTAACTGCGTTAATATATCTTTAGATGAGAATTACTTTTATTTTATTGTTTATAATGACTTTCACTTTAACGAGAGGTGTAACAGCTCAATCTTTGGTTGAAGATGCCAATGTAAATGCTGCATCCGCTTCTCCTGGAGCTGAAAATGTTTTTAATGAAACAATAAAAGTTATTTCTTCTTCAAAAAAAATATTTATTCTAACAAACAATAGTCAACAGTTAGGAATGGGAGATTTTATCTCTTTAGCTCTTGATAATAACCTTGCCGCACGTGCCGTCGTTGGTAAAAGTCACCAAGGACAAGTTGGGATAAAGATTCTAAAAATTTATTCTCTTTCTCAGTGGACTAAATTACGTCGTGATCTTGAAGTTCAAATTATAAAAGGCGATGACTCTTATTTTGGTAAAAAACCTGAAGCCAAGCCAGAAGATGTGGCAAAAATAAAATCGGAAGAAGATTTATATACTGGTGACGTGGTTGAAGATAATGAGATCTCTGATATTGATGAGAATAAAAACCGTCATGTTAAGCCAGACAATATTGTCTCTGTTTTTGGATCCTACATGGACGCAAAGGAAGTTGATACAAAAGAAAAAGGTGGCACAGCTCGGACCTCCGAATTTGGAGCTTCCTGGGCCTTTCAGTTTTCTGATAATTATTTTGCCGAAGGCCTTTATGGCCGGGCACTCTTTGATAATTTTCCAGCGGATGGAACTCAAACTCTCGTAAACCATTTTATTGTTCGTATAAAGTATAACTTCAAAGGTCCTCTTTATACTTTTTTTATGCCTTACGTTGGATATCAAAATAAATCAGTTTCAAGTCCTGAAGCCGGTAAATCTGATAATAATGCGTTAAATGCCAAAGAAAATAAAGTAGTGGATGAACTTCAAAAGTCTGGTCCCGTTTTTGGTGTAACCATGTTAAGAAGATTAGTACCTGGATGGTTTCTTAAAGCCGATCTTGGAACCGATATTCTTAACCTAGGATTTGCCATTGAATTTTAATATCTCATTACTGTTCATTCTTTTTTTATTGGCTGCATGTGGTCTCAAGGGGGATCCGGTTAATCCTAAGAGTTCAGTTCTTCCATCTCTGTTTGATAAAAACTATCCCGACATTGAACTTAACGACCCATTAAGCGTTTAATGTCCCTTATCATTGCCAGTGGATCAAATCAGGGCAACTCAATTGTACATTTACAAGATGCTATCAAAGAACTTCAAAAAAAATTTGAACTCATATCTATTAGTCGCATATATAAATCAAAAGCCGTTGATTACGAGGCGCAGCCCGACTTTTTTAATCAGGTTATCGAATTTAAAATACCTTCCATTTCGCCAGATGAATGTATGGCAACACTTTTAACTATTGAAAAATCAATGGGCCGTACACGCGATATTTTACGCGGACCTCGCACCATCGATCTCGATATTGTTTTTTGGGGATTACAAAATATTCAAACCAACAACCTCACAGTCCCCCATCCTCGATGGCAACAACGCAGCTTCATAGTAAAGCCATTAAAAGAATTACCTTTCTTTCAAACGATAGAAAAATGTTTTACAATTCCTACATCATTCAATGTTGATGCATACCCAGTTTGAAGCTTAATCAAGGACCAAGATTATGGATTTTTCACTGTCATCTGAACAACGCGAGATTCAGGATCTAGCATACAAGTTTGCTAAAAATGAAATGATTCCCGTAGCTCATGAATATGATGAGCAGGGGAAATTTCCCACCGAAATTTTTAAAAAAGCTTGGGAACTTGGGCTACTCAATACCTGTATTCCTGCCGAATACGGTGGATCAGGCTTTAGTGCCGTTGATGGAGTTTTAATTTGCGAAGCTCTGGCCTATGGATGTATGGGTATGAATTCATCTTTCATGGCCAACGATTTAGCTCTTCTGCCGATTGTTATCGGTGGTAACGATGCCCAAAAGAAAAAATTCCTTACACCCTTCACTGAAGAATTTAAAATAGCCTCTTTTTGCTTAACAGAACCTGGAAATGGTTCGGATGCTGGGGGGATTAAAACCACAATTAAAGATGGTGGAGATCACTGGATTATTAATGGTGAAAAAATGTGGATCACTAACGCGGGTTACGCCAACCTCTTTGTGGTTTACGGAACCATTGATGTGAACCTAAAACATAAAGGCATTTCGGCTATTGTGGTGGATCCAAAATCTCCAGGAATTGAAGTGGGTAAAAAGGAAGATAAAATGGGCCACCGTGCTTCAGATACACGAGGTGTTCGTTTTAATAATGTAAAAGTCGCGAAAGAAAATATGTTAGGCAAACCCGGTGAGGGTTGGGCCATCGCTATGGCCACCTTAGATCACTCTCGTCCACTTGTTGCATCATCTGCCCTTGGTGGATCACAACACGCACTTGATCTTTCAATCAAATATTCTAAAGAAAGAAATCAGTTTGGTGTGGCGATTGCCAAACATCAAGCAGTACAATTTATGATTGCTGAAATGGGAATGAAAGTTGCTTGTGCAAGACTTCTTGTGCACAAAGCAGCATGGATGTGTGATCAGGGCGAGAGAAATACTGAGATCGCTTCCTATGCTAAAGCTTTTGCATCTGACTCTTGTATGCAAATTACAACAGATGCAGTACAAATTTATGGCGGTTATGGTTATAGTCGTGAGTACCCGGTGGAAAAGCTTATGCGAGATGCGAAGCTCTTGCAGATCTATGAGGGAACTTCACAAATCCAACGTCTAGTTATGGCCCGAGAACTTTTGAAATAAGACCCCCTTAAAGGAGAAACAAGTATGAATATTTTTGTGTGCGTGAAGCAAGTTCCAGACACAGAAACCAAAATCACTCCAACAAGTGATGGAAGTTTCATTGAAACTGCTTCGATCAAATGGATCATGAACCCTTACGATGAATTTGCTGTTGAGCAAGCTCTACTTATCAAACAAGCTAATCCTGCAGCGAATGTTTCGGTTGTACGAGTTGGTTCTGTTAAAGATACAGAAGCCTTAAGAACAGCTATGGCAATGGGCGCAGATGATGCTTTTCTTGTTGAGGCTGCCGATAATTTAGATTCCTACTCAATCGCCAAAGCCCTTAAAGGGGCCATCGAAAAATCTGGAAAAAAACCAGATCTTGTCCTCGCTGGTAAACAGGCCATTGATGATGACGCTCTTCAAGTTCCACAAATCCTTGCAGAAATGATGAATCTACCTTCAGTATCAGTGATTGTTGGATTTGAGTTAAATGGCACAACCGTTAAGGCCAAGCGCGAAGTCGAAGGTGGAGCCCTTGAAGTTTATGAAGTCGCTACACCATGCGTGTTTGCAACAAACAAAGGTTTAAATACTCCAAGATATGCTTCTCTTCCGGGAATCATGAAAGCTAAGAAAAAACCTATGGTTCAGTTATCTTTGGCCGACGTTGGTGTTTCAGATGCTGACCGCAGAGTTAAATACTCTCAGTTCCGCCTTCCTCCAGAAAAACCAGCCGGAAAGAAATTTGATGCTACAGATGCAGCAAAACAAAAAGAAATTGTTGCTCAGGTTGTAGGTCTTCTTCGTACTGAAGCGAAAATTATATAATTTAAAGGATCATCTTATGGCGAATGTATTAGTTTTTACAGAACTCCATGACGGTCACGTTAAGCCCGTCACTCTTGAAATCTTAGGTAAGCTTGCGGGACAAACTGCAGACGTTGCTGTTATCGGTGACGTTTCTGCTGAACAAGTTGCTCTTTTGGCCAAAAATGGTGCTCAAAATGTTCATAAACTTAAAGGTGCGAACCTAGATAAGTATTCCCCAGAGGGTTATGCCAACGCTCTTGCTGAATTCATCAAGTCAAAAAACTATGATTATGTTTTCGGTGGTGCAACCTCCATGGGGAAAGATCTTCTTCCTCGGCTTGCCACTAAATTCGATGCTGGCCTTGCATCAGATGTAGTGAATTTTGTATTTGAAGGTGGATCTTTCGCAGGAACACGTCCACTTTTTGCTGGCAAGTGTTTAGCAAAAGTAGAACTCACAGGACCAAAACCCCACTTCATTTCGATTCGTCCAAATGCCCTTGGGATGACAGCAAATCCAACTGCTGGTGCTGGTACAGCTGCAGACGTAAATGCAAACGCTGGAACAATTCGTGCGACTATCAAAGAAATTATTAAAGCTGCTTCAACAAAAGTAGATTTAACTGAAGCGAACATCATCGTGACAGGTGGACGCGCTATGAAGAATGCAGAAAACTTCAAAATTCTAAATGATATGGCAGATGTTATCGGTGCTACGGTTGGGGCATCTCGTGCCGCTGTGGACTCTGGTTTCGCTCCACACGCCATGCAAGTTGGTCAAACTGGTAAAACAGTTGCACCCTCTCTATATATCGCTTGTGGTGTTTCTGGTGCCATTCAACATTTGGCAGGGATGAGAACATCTAAAGTAATCGTAGCTATCAATACTGATCCAGATGCTCCCATTTTCACAAAAGCTGATTACGGTATCGTTGGCGATTTATTCACAATCGTTCCAATCATGACTGAAGAATTTAAAAAGCTTTTAGGAAGATAATTGTTACTTCAAGAATTTGCCGGCCTTCTGGCCGGCTTTCTTTATAAGACCTATGCTTCTACATTTCGTTATGAAATTCATTTTGAAGATAAAAATGATAAAAAGATTTTTTTTGAAAATTCATCATTCCTCGATCCTGATCCCTCAAAAAATATTATCTATGCCTGTTTTCACCAAGATGATCTGACCTGTCTACCCTACTTTGCTGGACAGAACATTTGTATCCTTATCTC
>CAMCZE010000173.1 GCA_945885655.1 Bacteriovorax stolpii
AATCCCCTCTCACCCCTCCACAAAAAATTTTGGTTGATAAACATGCCCAGATGGCCGCTGAGTTAGTACAAAAATTCCCCCATGCTCCCATGGGGTCTGATCAGATCATCAGACAACATCACGGCACACTTAATGGTATTGGATTCTCAGAACATTACGGGAACAACGTCTCACCTGTGGCCATTGTTTTTATCGTCGCCGAGGAGTTCACACGAATTATCATGAAACAAGAAGGTGCCAACTTAAATAAGACAGAACTCTTACGTGAACTGAAAGAAGAGTTCCCGACTTCCCGTTTCCAGAAAGTCATTGAACAACTTCAAAATATTATTCTTTAATGTGTGCCACAAGGTAGGAAACCCAAGCATCACAGTTTTCTATAACCTCTGTTGCACTAAATTCACCATTACCGCCACCATCTGGCCCATCCCCTTCCCAATAAGAAGTTACTTTAGCAAATCCTGCTTCCAGAAGAATATCTCTTAACTCTGGCATCATCCAAAAACGCCAATGATAGGTGAAAACATTTCGGTGTTTTTTACCTTTTTTATCTTTAAAATGGATGGCAAAAACACAATCATGGGTTAGAGGATTAAAACTCTGACACTCCCAATAATATGTCAGCCCCTTCATATGTTTAACATCCGTTACAAGTTTCTGACTTTCAGGGCCGCCGAATAAATCTATAAAAAAGAGCCCCTTATTTTTAAGCGACTTATGCACACTTTTAAAATACTTTAAAAGCTCTGCTCTTTTATGAAAAATATAATAAGAGAAATTAAATGCGCAAATGATATCCACTTTTGGTGCTTCAGCGTGAAGTACGTTCTGTTTAAGATAGTGCATACGTTTTTGCTGATCTTTATTAAGTTTTGCGAAATGACGAACAAAACCCATTCTAATAGGCTCCTCATCCAGATCTACACCATAGGCCTTAGATTTTTTATTTTGTTTCACCCACTCACATGAAATGGCCCCAGTTCCACAGAAGTCTTCTCGTAATGTTGTAGGATTTTTACCACTAATACGTTTGTACTGATCATGCATAAACTCAACTTCACTTTCAGCGTTTTGCACTGAACGCTCGTAGTAGTCGTATTTTTCTTCTAAAGTCAGGGTAGATTTCACAAAAGTTCCTTTTCTAAATATAAACGAAAAGCATGTTTAGGGGCCAAAAGACCTTTAACGAGTAAATGAATGGCCTTCTTTTTATCATCTGTTATATCCCAAATCAATAGGCCCATTCGCCCCTCAAGACTATTCAAATAAATAACATCTCTTTTTTCTTCTATACCTAATCCCACTGTGTCTATTTCGTTCCATTTAATAAAACGACGATGTGAATCTGATCCCAAACGATTCACTGTGGATATTCCATCAAAACCTAAAGTAAATTGATAGGGAGAGGTTTTTCTGAATTTAAAAATAAAAGGTGTTAAAAGAATAAAAACAATGGGGTGTTCAATGAACTTATCTAAATACATCGTTAACAAATTCGAAAAGACCTCTTCAAGCCCCATCCATTGACCTGCATAAGTCGCCTTTTCTTTAATGAATGCTGCATAAAACCCAGAATACTCAGCGGCCAAACATATCAGAGAATAAATGGCCCAACCAAAAAGCATTTCGGGCCTATCAAAATCCCACGTGGCACCCATCTTTTCAATTTTTGTTTTATCATCTAATTTTTTTAGTTTTTCAACTCTAGGCTCAACTTCTTTATGAACAATTTGTTTGTGTTGAGGGGTGGGTCTGAGAGGATTAAGGGAACTCCCCTCATTGGGGAGTTCATCGAGTTTAACTTTTTTTTCAGCATCCATCTAAAAACTAAATCTTGCCTTTAAGCATGTCGTACATGATCAAGACAGATTCTTCAATAACTGGATCTTTACGTAGAGTTTTAGAAAATTCTTCAAACTTTTCTTGATAAGCTTTCTCTTTAGAGTCATTGAGATCTTTCACTTGAAGATTTTTGTTTTCTTCTTCTTTTTTGAAAACCTCAGTTTTTTCTCTCATCTCTTTACGTTCTTTCTCAAAATCGACAGCGCTAAGAGATCGTTTTGTTTTATTTTTCTGTTGTTTATACCACTTCATACTATTCAAAATATTTTTAAATTTGTCATTTTTTGTCACACGGGCCTGGCTGCTCATCATAAGGGCTTTGATATCGAAGTTACCTTTTTTCCATTTCTGGTATTTAACGGCAGGTACTTCTCCCCAAGGTATAGAATAATCCAGAAATTTCTCACCAGATTCAAGGTGGGAATACTGATCAGGAAGAATGATATTTGGGGTAACACCTTTATACTGAGTTGAACTTCCGTTCACACGGTAAAATTTCTGAATGGTGATTTTTAAAGCTCCAAGGGGTGAATAAGATTTTGCCATCGGAGAAACATAACCATCCAGATCAACCACGGCCTGAACAGTTCCTTTACCATGGGAGAACTCTCCTCCAACAACAACGGCACGGCCATAATCCTGAAGGGCCGCAGCCACAATCTCAGAAGCTGAAGCAGAAAATCGATTAATTAATACGACTGTAGGTTTTTGAAAATCAATTGTTTCATCCGTGTCTGTTAGGACGTCTACAGCACCGGTATGGGCCTTAACCTGTACAATTGGGCCTCTTTCTATGAAAAGCCCTGAGATCATACGAGCATCCTCAAGTGCACCACCACCATTATTTCTTAAATCAAGAATAAGACCATCAACGCCTTCTTTATTTAAACGCTGAATTTCTTTTCTTGTATCATCAGTAACATTTCTTCCAGCACGATCATTAAAATCACGGTAAAACTTGGGAACGGTGATGTAACCAATTTTGCTTTTACTTGGTGAAAGCTCAAGGACAGTTCCTTTTACATAAGACTCTTCAATCTCAACAACATCACGAACAATTGGCACAACCTTAATCAATCCATTGGGCTTTTTAATCGTAAGACGAACTTCAGTGCCTTTTTTTCCACGAATGAGTTTAACTGCATCTCGAAGACTCATATCGACCACGTCAATAGGTTCGTCTTTTCCTTGGCCCACTTTTAAAATCACATCCTCCGCTTCCACTTCTTTGGTTTTCCAAGAAGCTGAACCAGGGACGATACGTTCCACTTTAATAAATGAACTATCTTCACGAAGGATGGCACCAATTCCCTCCAACTTGCCAGACATGTCGATATCAAAATCTTCTTTTTCTTCAGGCACGAGGTAATTAGTATGCGGATCAAATACTTTTGTGATGGAGTTGTAAAATTTATCAAGTTTATCTGATCTTTTTTCATTAACTAAACGTGAGAAAATCTTTGAATAACTTTTAAGAACTTTAGCACGGGCCTCTTTATCAATTTCAGCTTCAGATAACTTCTTATCAGAAACTGGTTTCTTCTTATTGCCCTTCTCATCAGTAACAAGTCCGTTTTGTTCATCTCTTTGATCGATGATTCGGCTTAGAACCTCAAACTTCATGAGTTTTTCCCAATGAGTAAAAAGTTCTTTTTCCGTTTTCGAAAAAGATCTCTTTTTAGGATCAGTTTCAAGAACATCTTTTTTTGTATAATCGAGAGGCTTCTCTAAATACTTCTGAATGTATTGCTCAATCTGTCCAATACGTTTATTCATAAGTTCAGCACTCATGTCCAAAACCGCAAGGTCTCCGGAAATCAGCATGTCATCAAAACTTTTTTTGTATTTCTCTAAAGCTTTCACATCAGATTCAAGCAAGAATTGTTTCCCATAATCTGTGCGTTCAAGATAAAGCTTAAAAGCATTATCAGAAACGGTATCATCAATTTCTTTATCCGAGAGATGCATATTTTCAAGAGCACCCTTAAGGATGTTTCCTAAAACCATTTCCCGCGTATAACGTGGTTTGTTTGAAATCAGGCTTCCTAAAACTGATGACTGTCCAGGTTCATCAGAAACCCTCGTCGCCGTATTGGCCTGAGCAAACACCGAAGGCACAGTTAGGAGTAAACTTAAAAATAAGACATGGGATTTCATGAAACCTCGTTTTTCACTATTCAAATGGTTCTTATATTTTCTGCCTAGGAGGCTTAAGAGGCAATGTTTTTTACAACTAGAAACGTTTGCTTAAGTTTTTGACAAAACTCAATATCTCTTGACTTTTTTTCTTGTCTTTCTGGCAAATCTCTTGAGGTTCACCTTTCATTTTTAAGCGAAGCGTTATTCTACATTTCCCTTTAACGGCCGGGATCTCGTACTGACACTTCAAAAATCGAGACGCAAAGTCCATGTCCACTTTTTTACCATCTTTTGAGCTAATCTTTCGGATGCTGTCTTTTTGTTTCACTCTTAACCGTAAAAAATAATCCATGTTTTGAGTGCGCTCAAGGATGAAGATTTTTTTATCTCCAGGAATCTCGATACTAAACAGTGTCGTTTGACTGCGTAGATCATTCGAGGCCTCTTTAAGAGGCTGCTCTGAGTGCTGCGCTAGAATGGGAGAAATCAAAAAGTAAAAAAACAAAATTAAAACATGCATCTCTAAATTATCTCACAGGCCCACATGACTTTCAAAGAAAAGCTGAATAGAATTTTGAACATGTTTTATAAAATGCTTAAACCCTTATTGTTTCAACTCTCAGCCGAAAAAGCGCACGATTCCATCCTCACCTTGGCCAGACTCTCCCCGACGTTAGGAAAACTTTCAGGAAGAAAAGACCAGGAAAGGCTGCATCTTAAGGTTGGTCAAACGAAGTGGACGTTTCCAGTTGGTCTTGCTGCGGGTCTAGATAAAAATGCAGAAGCTTTAGATTTTTTGAGTTACCAGGGTTTTGGTTCCATTGAATGTGGGACTATTACTTTACGGCCCCAGTTGGGAAATCCCAAACCACGCATCTTCCGTTATGCAAAAGAAGAAAGTTTAAGAAACGCGATGGGTTTTCCCAACCAAGGAGTTTTGTCAGTTTTACCAAGAATGAGGGCCTATTCAGGATCAACACCTATTGGTGCCAACCTTGGTAAAAATAAAGAGACCTCCCCCGAAGAAAGTATCGAGGAACTCTCAATGCTTTTTTTGACCTTACAAGATCACGCCGATTATTTTGTCATCAATGTTTCTTCTCCCAACACCCCTGGACTTCGTGCTCTCCAGGAAAAATCATATTTGCATGAACTTTTTTCTGAATTAACTAAAAATAGAGATGGTAAAGATCTTTATCTTAAAATTGCTCCAGATTTAGGCCCTGAAAAAATTTCTGAACTGGCCAAAATCGCTAGTGATCATAAACTTACGGGCATTATCGCTACAAATACCACCATCATGCCGGACAAGGGGATGGGCGGAGTTTCAGGAAAACTTCTGTTACAAAAAGCTCGGGCCGTACGAAATCTTCTTTTAAAAGAAGATTTCCCTTTAGAAATCATCGCTGTGGGCGGAATCTCTTCATCACAAGATATTTTTGATTTCTGGGCCCAGGGGGGTAAGGCCACTCAACTCTACACATCTTACATTTTTCAAGGTCCGGATATTTTAAAAAATATTGAAAATGATCTCATCCGTTTTCTGGATCAGTGTCAGTTTAAAAACTTAAACGATTTTTTTGAATTAAATAAAATTGAAAGAAAAAAACTTATCCTGGATAAAAATCTTTGCGCTCAATATTCTCTTCAATATGCTGAATGATCATGCTCGCTATATCCAATCCCGTTGAGGCCTCAATGCCTTGAAGTCCTGGTGAAGAATTAACCTCAAGAACTAAAGGTCCACGTGCTGAACGCAAAAGATCCACTCCGGCCACATTAAGTCCCAATGATTGGGCCGCTTTCACGGCCATGTCAGATTCTTCTTTAGAGATCACAACAGGAATGGCCGAACCACCACGGTGAAGATTTGATCGAAACTCTCCTTCCTTGGCCTTTCTCATCATACTGGCAACAACTTTTCCACCAATGACAAAAGCACGGATGTCACAACCATTACTTTCTTTGATAAATTCCTGCACCAAAAAGTGGGCCTTCATCTGACGAAGTCCATCGATCACGGACTCGGCCGCTTTTACCGTTTCGGCCAGAATCACACCTTTACCTTGAGTGCCTTCGATAAGTTTGATCACACAGGGAGCATGTCCAACCATCGTTATGAGTTTTTCAGTCATTTTGGTTGAGTGAGCATAACTTGTCGTAGGAAGACCTATTCCTGAACGGGAAAGAATCTGCAAACAACGGAGTTTATCTCGTGAGCGGGTGATTGATGTTGATTCATTTAAAGGATAAACACCCATCATTTCAAATTGTCTTAAAATTGCAGAACCATAATACGTGATACTCGCTCCGATTCGAGGAATGATCACATCAAAATCATCTAAACATTTATCACGATAATGCACCATCGGTTTGGCCGAGGTGATATTCATGTAACAACGAAGTGGGTTGATCACCCTCACTGTATGGCCACGGGCCATGCATGCCTTAACAAGGCGGTGGGTGGAATAGATACGTGGATTTCGTGATAAGATTCCTATTTTCATAAAATAATTCTACTCGTGAACGGATTTTTTTAATACTTGAATGAAAGCATTAAACCAATCTGGATATTGCTCTTCGTAATACAAGTCACATTCCAAACGCTTTTGTAAACAATAAGCACCTCTTTTGGACAAGTACTCGTCAAAATCCCGAGCTGCTTGGCAAAAATGTGGATAGTATGTATCTCCAAGTCCCAAGACTGCGTAACGAATATGATCTAAATTTAAATCATCACTGAATTTGAGATAACTGAGCCATGCTGAAGCATTGTCTGGGGCCTCACCATCACCATAA
>CAMCZE010000174.1 GCA_945885655.1 Bacteriovorax stolpii
TGGATAAGAAAACACACTGCTTAAAACAAATGTTCCGCCCATACTTTCACGAATCCAAGTATAAACATTCATTCCAAGTTTACCAGATAATATAACCAACATCATTCCTGCAAATGACATCGCATATTTCATACGTAGAGGATTTACAAAAAGAGATTTAAATATTCCAGAGGCCATGGAAAGCATCACAAACCATACTCCCGAAAAACAAGCGGCCCCGAGACCCAAGATTATCCGGTTATGAAGTTCCGAATATTTTGCTGAAAATCCACCAATGAGAACAAAGGCATCCCAATAGGCATGGGGATTTAAGACACTAAATGTAATGGCAAGAACGATACTTCTTCTTAAGTTTTTTTATTTTTTCTCGTAACATGTAAGTTCAGCGGTTTTATAAAATATTTTTCCAACTCCATAATGAAATAAAAAACCAACACCTAAAACGCCTATCAATATTTTAAATATAGGATATTGTCCAAAAAGCGTTGAAGCTCCAACGACTCCCATCATGATCAACGTAAGATCACATAAAAAACAAATTAAAGAAACGACAAGTGGATACTGTTTATCAAGTCCCGCTTCAAGAACAAACAGATTCTGAGCGCCCAGCGCCAAGATAAGACTGGCCTGCAGAAAAAAACCTTCTAAAAAAATTTTCTCCATATAACCCCCAAAGATCCTAGAATGTTAAGAAAATATTTAGTGCCAAGCACCTTGTTTTAGAATGAAGAAAAAAAATAGAACCTGTTAGACTTAATCTCTATCTAAACGAAACATTAAGATTTAATCAAAAGGATCAAGATTTCTTTTCAATTATATATATCCAGTTTTAAATGATGGAATTGAAATTGGAGGACACATGAAGTCTACTGTGACGTTTTTAATATTAGTTCTTTTTTCATCGAATGCTATTTCAGAAACTATTCAAACCCGACTTCACTCCATTATAAATGGAAAGAATGCTGAGTCAGATCTGGTGCGGTTTGAGAATGGACGTGTAGCATTTTTAGAAAAGACCAAAAGACCTCTTCGGGAAGAACTTGAGAAAAAGAACTTCATTGAAGTCGTAATGGACAAACAATACGAAATTATTTCAATAAAAAACCTAAAAATGCAATTTGATGAACCTCCCTACTTTGATAGAGAGGCCACAATCGAAGAAAGGCCACCTTATACTCCAACAATACTAAAAGACCTAAATGAGGCCACGTCCATGTTTAAAAGGCTCAATGCAAATTACCAACGAGTCTCTCTATGTTTTAATCGTGCCCACGTCTGGTCCTACGAAGAATTTAATAAAAACAACATTTCTTCCATGAAGACATTTATCTTCTTTACTGCTTCTTATATTAACAAAAATCGATTTAACTGGTGGTTTCATGTTGCACCCATGGTTTATGTTCAGGCATAGGATATGATAGAAGAGCGTGTTCTTGATTACAGGTATTCACACGGACCACTGTTAATAAAAGAATGGTCAGACCTTTTTGTATTTAACAAAAGACCTTGCAAGTTTACGACGAAATTTTCCGAATACGATGTAAATCCTCAAACTGAAGAATGTTATCTCATTAATACCACGATGTACTATTGGCAACCTAATGACATTCATAATGAAGAATTACAAAGTCGTTACATGAATAACTTTTCTAAAGGTGCTGTACGCACTTCTTATAGCGAAGCCTTTTAAGGAGATACACATGAAACAATTCATTATTTGTTCATTTCTAATAGTTTTAGTTACAGCTTGCGGAAAAAATAGTTCAAAAAAAACTTCAAGTTCTAAAAGTATTACTCCTGGAGGACAACAACAAGAAACTCAGCTTGCCACTGGAACATATCGTGCCATCATCAGACCACTCAACACTTCTGTTCATGGAATGATTACCAGTGGTGTATTAAAAGTGAAAGTGGATGAGAGAAATTTAAAAGTTAATGTCATCATGGACGATGCTCCTAAGGTAACTCATCTTCAAGGAATTTATTCAGGAACAACATGCCCTGATCTTTCGGCCGATACCAACGGAGATGGTCTTATTGATGTGAATGAAGAAAAGAGAGTTTCCAAAAAGTTGATCGTTCCTTTAGATAACGATCTCTCTAATCCAGAAACAAATTTTGGTCAGTACCCTTCAGGTGACTCTTACACTTATAACAAATCCACATCATATAGAGACCTCATGAATGATCTCTATCTCACGGAACTCCTCTCCGGCCATGAGGCCCTAAACCTCGAAGGAAAAACGATCATTGTTCGTGGGGCCCCTACCACAACAAAGCTACCTGAAACTGTGAGTAGTGAGGACAGTTTGCCCAAGAATATAACCCTAGCAATTGCTTGTGGCGTAATTGAACGTATTGAAGATGAGTCTGTAATAGAACTTTAGATACAGCACAAAAAAAAGGTCCCAGCTTAAAGCTGGGACCCTGATTAAGATTCAATATATAAATCTAGAGAAAAACTAGCAAGTTGGTGTATGAATGTTTGGCTTAGTACAACAATCGCCTTTGTCGCCTTTGTCGCCTTTGTCACCCTTAAGGCCTTTGTCGCCTTTATCGCCTTTATCTCCCTTATCGCCTTTATCACCTTTATCACCTTTATCGCCTTTATCACCTTTATCGCCTTTATCGCCTTTATCGCCTTTCTCTCCCTTATCGCCTTTCTCTCCCTTATCGCCTTTCTCTCCCTTATCGCCTTTATCACCTTTATCGCCTTTCTCTCCCTTATCGCCTTTCTCTCCCTTATCGCCTTTATCGCCTTTCTCTCCCTTGTCCCCTTTATCCCCTTTATCACCCTTGTCGCCTTTAGGTCCTGGGATACCTTGCTTGCCATCTTTTCCGTCTTTACCATCTTTTCCGTTATAGTTCCCTTTTTTGATGTTATAGATTTCAACAACAAGGTAAACAGTAACAGCTACAACGATTGCAGCACCAACAACAACAGCAATAAGAGTGTAATTAACTTCTCCACCTGAAGCGAAAGCAGCACCAGTTTGATTAGAGTCGGCCATAAACTTCATTGAAGCTTTAGCAATTTCTTTTTCTGAAAGATTTTGTTGCTTAAGAGAGGCCATGAAAGATTTGTATTCTTGTTTTTTTAATGGATTCAAAATTCTATTTTCTAAAGCAGCTTGGATTTCTTGTGGTTGTACACCAGCAGCTACTAATTCAGAAAGACTAGTTCTAAGTCTTTCATCAGCATTTTCTTTAATTGTAAGGTTAGAACCATCCCATCCATCCATATTATATTGGTATTCTTCAAATACTTGAGAAATTTGTTCAGTGCGAACTTCGACAGAAGAAGCTGCGTGGCCTCCTGTGAAATTACTGGCCAAAGCAGTGTTGCTTAAAAGTGCCAAGACAAGTGACGTACTAATTAGTTGCTTAGGGTTCATGAAAATCTCCATGTGAAGTTAAGACTTTCTAAGAAAGTCGTATGTTTTGAATTGGCGGAAAAATACCTTATTAGAAAAAATAGACAAGACGAATTATAATTAATACATGATCGGAGTTAAGTGCTGGATTTAAAAAAGAAAAGGCCCAAAAAATTGGGCCTTTGATAAACGATTTCCAAAAAATTTAAGAATTCTTATTCTTTTTTTTCACTTCTGATTCTTGTGACCAAAAACAAGTGGGCCCCAATCCCATTTTTAGAGCAAAGAATGGCCGATCCTTCTTCATCTCCATCAAAGTCCATAAAACACTTCTGAATCGACTTCATCTCAGAGGGAGTTTTTACACCAGAACAAAGAATGGCCGCTATATCACCATTACCTTTTGAGTCTTCAAAACATTTCATCACAATTCTTGCTTCTAGATCACTTTTTACACCTGAGCAAATCAGCGCAGCACGGTCATTTGTTGTAATATTTAAAGAATCTTGAAAACACTTAGTAACTGTTTTTATATCAGCATCACTTTTTACTCCACGACAAAGAGTGTGTGAAGAAAGTGTGCCTCCAGAAAACTCTCTGTAGCAGCTATTCTCAGGTGAACGAGCTGCAAATCCATTTAAAGCGAAAAGGGCGAGGACAGAAATCAATAATAATTTTTTCATAGATTCTCCTTAATTTAAACCTTTTTTCTCAAATACATTATGTAAAGTATCAATTCCCATACGAGATCCAAGACATTTTTTATGACAAACGTTAATCAAAGACTTCGCAAGATCGGTAGAGATGTTGGAACTCTCATTTAAAAGAAAATGTGCATCAAAAACAAGGTTGTCATAGTTACCCACGGCCTGTTGTCCTTTTTTCCATCGTTCACGATTAATCCTTTCAAATTCTGTTTTACCTTTCCATAAAAGACTTAGCGTAAAGTCAGAGGTGGCATTCCATTGACCTTCAAGATAAGGATGGTAAAGGGATTTATTATCCGTTTTTTTAGTTTTATTACTTGAGAACTCTTTGATCGCCTCATACATATCTCTACGTTCAGCTATTAAGGCCGCAAAATAATCTGCCATACCTTCGATAACAGGAATGGAATGCACAGGTTTCATGGTATCGGACATAGCAATATGAGAAAACTCATGGTAAATAATTTCAGGAATCATTGCTGTATCCACATAATAATATTTTTTTACAAACCAACCGTCTATGTACTTACTGCCCTCAGTAAGAGACATAATCACAGCTATTGTACCCACACGTTGAAGTGCTAAATTTAACAGTGCCGTATTTGTAATATCTGGAACAATGAGAAAAGAGAGGGCCTGATAGATCAGAGCATTTTTGTTGTATTCAATGATAGGATCATTAACAAGCAACAAACTCTGATGAATGGGATTTTGTCCCTTTGAATCCTTCATAAATTTTTTAGATTCAATTTTTCTCATGGGACTGAACCAAATTTCTTTACCCCATTTTTCTTTCTCTGTAACATTCTCAGGTGTTTGACCGTTTGGAACAGACCAAGCATTATTTTCATTTTTTTCTTGTTCTGCATGTTTAAAGTGACGAGTACTGGAATAACCATTCGTAATATCAATACGAACAATTGTCTGAGGAAGTTCTGAGACATATTGAGATTTAATTTCTTTGATCCAATAATTTCTGGCACGAGAGAGGTGATAATAGACGTTTGCCGCCTTTTTCAAAACTTCTTTATTTGCATAAGAAAAAGGAATGGCCTCTCCCTCTGTCGAATAAACAATCTTAAAATATTTTCCTTCAAAACTATTCGTGCAATACAAATCGTCAAGGGTCTTTTTCACAAAACCATATTGACTACCATTACCGGGATGCCTTTCAAGAACCTCAAATTCAGCAGGACAAGTGGGAACACCACTCTCTGCATGAGAATTAAAGGAAAGGATCGTTGCCAACAAGAAGATACTATTCAATGAACGTAGCAGGGTTATCATGCTCAGCTCCTGTTTTAAATTGACTGTCTATTAATCCCTCAGTTACACCCAAGGCGATGGAGGCCACAACGTTCCATGGAGGTGGAATATAAAAAGAGGCGTAACCAGCAATCTGGAACGTGAATTGAATAATCTTTTGCCATACCGGTTCATTAGGATTCCAAAGATCATCGTATCTAACGACTAGAGTAATATCTTCCAGAGAAATATAACCTGTCTCAAGCGAGGCCATGATCACATCTTCAAAAGTGACTTTTAGTTTTTTAAATTCATCCATGACTTGAAGGTCAAGAATATCTTTACGTAATAGACGGCGTGCCAGGTTGTACTGACTTTGAGGATCAATCTCAATTTGTTCGACATATGTTTGACGATGGCCATCTTCCATCAAAACATCAAATTCCTGCGTAAGAATAGGTGGTTTAGAAATCGTATCAGGGTCACTTCCCATGCGACGGGAAGCTTTTTGTAATACTTGGGCCAATTGAATGATCTGAGTTTGATCATACTTACGATAAAGAAGTTTTCTTCTGGTAAGACTAGAAAGGCGCCTAACACGCTCAGAAGAAAAGTTTGGCTCATCTTCAATGTTTTTCGTTTTATAAACATAACTCAAAGGGATCATGACATTTTTGGCCTTAAAAATAATGTCAAAGTAATTACTCAGCCACAGATCACGTTTCGTGATAAAACTTTTTTCACGTAAATACTGAATGCGATGATACGTATCTAAGGAAATGAGTTCATCATCATAGGCCTTAATAGAAAGGATTTTAATATCATTAAGATTTTTCGATGGTTCACCCTTTATATTTCTTATACGCCTTTTAAGACCCATAAATTCTTCATAAGCACACTGATTAGATTCATCAGGCCATTTATCAAAACCTTCAAAAAGAGCATTTACATCATTTTGTTTTAATAAATCCTCATGTTTAAAATAAAGATGCCCTACAGACTTTTTAGTATCTAGACGTTTAAGACCAAAAAAATCTTTATTTATTCCTGAGAGTAGTTCATAAAAGATGTCATCAATTTCATGTAGGGAGCGTAAAAGTTTTAAATATTCTTCGATGTTTTTTTCATCTGCAGCAAATTGATTTTTTAAAAGCTTTTCTTTAAAATGATCGATTAGCTTAAGCTCACACCTAAAATCATCATTATTAAGGAAGTCAAGGAGAGCTTCTTGGAATAATAAAATGATAAACTCTTTAAGGGCCACATCTTTATAGCTTTCTAAAATCTTTTGTTGAACGTTTTTACTGAAAGAAGAGATTTTCACATCTTTATCATTAATAAACTTAATGATGTCTTTTTCATCATAGGCCGCCCCAAAGGCAACACCCCAGAG
>CAMCZE010000175.1 GCA_945885655.1 Bacteriovorax stolpii
ACATGATAGATTGAGCACTTCCCATGACTTTCAGAAAAAGATCTTTTTCTCGTTTAAATCTTGATTCATCCAAGGTCTGCACAGAGGCCATGATCTTTTCTGTTAAAAGTGTCAGAGTTTTACCATTGTCTTTGAGGATTTTTCTCATCACAAAATCGATGGCCTGAATTGCGTTGGTTCCTTCATAGATTGTCGCAATTTTTGTATCACGTACAAACTGTTCTACTCCATACTCAGAACAATATCCATAACCACCATGGGCCTGAACGGCATCCACAGAGACTTGAAAACCTTGTTCAGAACAATAGGCCTTACAGATTGGAGTCAGAAGACCGATCATGTTCTCAACTTCTTTATCGGCATGGGCCTTATTAAAAAGATTAGCTGTGTGTAAACAGAGGGTGCGCATGCCTCGAGAGACAGCACGCATCTTTAAAAGATTCCGACGGACATCTGGATGATCAATGATTTCTTTTCCGAACTGAGCACGCTCTTTGACATATTTTTCTGCCATCATATAGGCAAGATTGGCCTGAGATTCACCTTGGATACCACAATAAAGACGGGCCTCATTCATCATAATGAACATTGTGGCCATGCCTTCAAATTCATCTCCGATCAACCAGCCTTCTGAAACTCCGCTCGTCCCAAATTGAAGTTCACAAGTTGCCGATGCATGAATTCCCATCTTATGTTCTATTTTAGAACAAATAACGTTATTGGTTGCTCCCATGGAACCATCGGCATTAATTTTAAAACGTGGAACAACAAATAAAGAAATTCCTTTAGAACCTTCTGATCCACCTGGAGTCCTCGCCAGAACCAAATGGATATTATTCTCATAAAGATCTGACTCTCCAGAAGAGATGAAAATTTTTGTTCCCTGAATGGCGTATTTTCCATCAGCTATAGGTTTTGCCGTAGAACGAAGGGCACCCACATCTGAACCAGCACCCGCTTCAGTCAAACACATCGTACCACCCCATTCACCCGTCATCATTTTTGGAATGATATGATTTTTCATGAAGTCATTACCTTTAAGATGCATCACATTCAAAGCTGCCCGAGAAAGTCCTGGATACATGGACCAAGCAACATTGGCACCTGTCAGAAGCGACATGCAAGCAACATATAAAGCTTCTTGAACGGAAGTCCCACCCACTTCGGCAGATAGACCAAGAGCAAACCAACCCGAATCATAAAAACTTTTATGAACGCCCTTAAGAGATTCAGGGGCCAAGACTTTTCCATTTACGTGTTTCACACCTTGTTGATCTGAAATCTCACGAGTGGGGAAAACCTGGTTTTCAACAAACTTCACGTACTCAGAGAGAATACCCTTGATATCTTGTTCTTCTAAACCAAAGTCTTTCCAATCTTGGATCTTTAAAAGCTCAAGAAGATTAAATTCAATATCACGCATGTCCGCTTTGTAATAACCCATAAAATTGCCCCATCATGTTGAATATAAATTAGTACTCATAGGATATCGTAGATGGGTGGGCTTGGTGAAAAAAAAATCAGAGGGAAAACTATACCTGACTAAAAAAATAAAGGGCAGCCGAAGCTGCCCAGTGGATAATTATTTTAGTAGCTGAAAAGGCGATCTTCCTTCCCGTTTGCATTATCTGAGATGTATACAGGGTTAAGTGCCGAGTTAAGGCCTTTATCAAAAACCACTGTATCCATAGTTCCATTACTCTTTTGAATCGTAAAAATAAACATGTTTCCATTTTGAGTCACGTTACGGATCACTCCATACTGAGTCTGAGAAGTCTGAAAGTTAAAAGTTCCAATTTTAGGAACTGAAGCCTTTGATCCAGAAGAAGTAATGTTAACAATGATCTCCGATTTCACTGGTTGTCTTACCTGGCTTGAAGAATTGAAACAAAGGTTAATGCTTCCAAGTGAAAAGCCTAAGATCGAAACAGGTTTATTCGAACAACCATTTGATGTGTTGTAAAAATATGTATAACGGGTCACATATCTTGGACCAAGTTCGGCCGGAATATTTGCTTCCACAGTTGAGTTATACCATGTAGCAAAGTTTGTAAGAGCTGCCTGTCCCTGGGCCTGAGTTGTATCAGTTGCTCCGACCATAGTACTTAAGGCCGCCGTAGCTCCGTTATCAGTTGTTGGTGCAGCTGGTGCTGATTTTTTATCTTTTTCAGCACCACAACCTGAAGCTAGAACCATTAATAAAGAACCACATACGATGTTTTTAAAAAAATTAGTTTTCATAATTCCTCCCCGAAAATTTAATTTACAATAGGTGTTACAAGTTTAGTGCCAATTCTCTCTACGAAGTTTTAACAACTTGAAAGACCCCTACTGTCTAAATAATCACAGATTTGTGTTTCAAGTGACTAAACTTTAGACAGCCCTTTTCGGTGCCTCTACAATACGCTTCTACACAGACCCCAAGGACATAAACCATGCTTATCAATAGATATATTGACCATACACTTCTTAAACCAGATGCAAATATTGAGCAGATTGAAAAACTCTGTCACGAAGCTCGTGAATATGATTTTTTCTCCGTTTGTCTAAATTCTTATTATGTAAAAAAAGCTGTGGCCATTCTTCAAGGTTCAAATACCAAAGTCTGCACGGTTGTGGGCTTCCCTCTGGGCGCATCGACCATGGAAACAAAACGTTTTGAGGCAATGAAGTCTGTAGCAGAAGGTGCGCGCGAGATTGACATGGTATTAAACATCTCGGCCGTAAAATCTCTTGAATGGCAATACGTATTAGATGATATGTCCTCCCTTGCCCAAGTTTGCCATCAGCAAGGAGCGATACTTAAAGTTATTTTGGAAACTTGTCTTCTCACTGAGGATGAAAAGAAAAAAGTTTGTGAGTTGGCAGTTAAGGCCCAAGTGGATTTTGTAAAAACATCAACGGGCTTCTCCACAGCTGGAGCGACAATTGCGGATGTTAAACTCATGCGCTCAATTGTGGGCAAGGACATAGGAGTTAAGGCCAGTGGTGGAATAAGGGATGCAGCAACAGCTCAAACAATGATTGAGGCAGGTGCTAGTCGTTTGGGTACAAGTGCTAGTATAGAAATAGTTAAAGGTATAAGTTCAAATGCTTCTTATTAAACTCCTACGAGTTTAAGCATTCTGAGTTTTCCTATTTTTAAAATAAGCTCTTGATCTTTTTCTAGATTAAGCGTGTCGGTTGAGTGATTTTCAAAATTTACCTTAACAGCATTTTGTTGAATTAAACGACGTCCGTCTGACTTAGACTTGATGAGTTCAAGTTCCAAAAAAAGGTCAAGTAACGCAACAGTACCTGCAGATTTAATAACTGTTTGAATATCATCGGGAATTTGTTTTTTAGAAAAACGAGCTTCAAACTTTTCTCTTTCTTCTTTTCCGATGGCCTCACTATGGTAATAACCCGTTATCTCTGAGGCCAAGCTTTTTTTAGCTTCCATCGGATGAATGCTGCCAGCGTTTAATCCAGCGATCAAAGTTTCAACCTCCTTGGCCGGGCGACGGCAAAGAAGAAGGTAATATTTTTTCATCAATTCATCAGAAATAGACATGAGTTTGCCAAACATATTAGTCGGAGTGTCGGTCAATGCAATATAGTTATCCATTGATTTAGACATCTTGTGAACTCCATCAGTTCCTTCGATCAGTGGCATAGTGAGAATACATTGAGCTTCTTGTTCATAAGCATATTGAAGGTGCCTTCCCATCATCAAGTTAAAAGTCTGATCTGTTCCGCCCAGTTCAAGATCCGCTTTTAAATGAACTGAATCAAATCCCTGCAAAACAGGATAGACAAACTCATGCATATAGATGGCTTCAGAATTATTATAACGTTTAGAAAAATCATCACGCTGAAGCATGGCACCTACTGTGGATTTTGCCATCAAACGAATAAGATCCAGACCTGAAAATTTACCCAACCAATGACTGTTAAAAACCACATTGGTTTTATCCATATCTAAAACTTTGCCAACTTGTTCTTTATAAGTTTGAGCATTCATCATCACTTCTTCTGAAGTTAAGATCGGACGAGTTTTATTTTTGCCAGTAGGATCACCGATCTGGGCGGTATAGTCACCTATGAGAAAGTAGATTTCGTGACCGAAGTCCTGGAGCAAACGAAGTTTTTGTAAAACAACCGTGTGACCAAGGTGAATATCTGGACGAGAAGGATCGGCCCCAAATTTTACAATTAAGGGTTTTTGTTTTTCAAAAGATTTTTTGAGTTTTTTAAGCATCTCTTCTTCTGGAAGGATTTCAAAAGCTCCACGTTTTAACTCTTTAAGTTGATCTTCTGGACTAACAGTTATGCGATTCATGAAAGCTCCTTCAAAAATATTATGTTAACTAAACTAAAACCGCCAGCCAACCCGTTTCAACCAAGATAGGAATTCTTGCTGCTTTTGCACTGGGTCCTTGGGTGGTCTTTCAGTTGTTACAGAATCTATATAAGAGGGCATGCTTGGTAGGCCAATAGATTTTCTTCTCTGATCCAACATTTTAATGTCTTCAATAGGGGTTGGCCTGAAATCACCGTCAATCCAATCCAGGTGCGTGCCGTAGAGCTGACCACGGCCTTCAAAATAGGCCACACGATCTTCAGTATAGGCCAAAAGCTCCATCGGATAATCTTTTTGTGCAGCTGATAATCGCATCAGGATCAAACAATCCTTCATAAAAGATGGAAGAGAAATCGCGTGATGAATGATAAGCCATGTTTGCCTTACCCCTTTTTCTCCAGCATTTGAAAGGACAGGAAAACCTTTATTCTCAATCATGGTTTTAAGTTTATTTGCATTTTCGATGTGAACTTTTTCCATTTCTTTGTGATAAACATCTGCCAGGACTCCTCGCTGTAGGAGTGCTTCTCTGATAAACAGATCCCTTTCAATTAATGGTGCCGTTTTTTCCACCCAAAAATCATCAATCGTCATTTTTGTTCCACCCTGATCAATCCTATTGTAATCTAAAACCTATGACTGAATCTAAGAAAGTGATTTATTTTGATGGTTATTGTGGACTTTGCAATGGGTTTGTTGATTTCATACTGAAGATTGATAAAAAGCAGCTATTCGTTTTTTCCTCTCTGCAAAGTGACTACGCCAAATTTAATCTCCCAAAGGAGATGGTTCGAGATCTTAGGTCCATAGTGGTCACAATTAACGGAAAGACCCTACAGAAAACACCCGCAGTGCTGGCCATCTTAAAAGAATTAGGCACACCTTGGAGCTACACTAAAATATTCAAATATGTACCATTGCCCATTCTTAATGTGGGATATGATTTAGTGGCGGCCAATCGATATAAGATTTTCGGCAAACGAGATTCTTGTCGTTTACCTACTCAGGAAGAAAAACTGAGATTTATGACTTAAATGTAATGTTGAATCATCATCGTCATCTTTTTTTAGGATGTCTCACTAAACCTGTAACCTCGTAGACTTTTTTTAATGTTTCTTGAGCTTTTAATTGGGCCCGATCGGCACCATCTACCATCACCTGATCTAAATAATCCATGTTCTTCATGAGATCATCATAATTTTTTTTGACAGGCCTCAATGTTTCAACCACAAGATCGGCCAGATCCACTTTAAGATGACCGTACATTTTGCCCACATAATCTTCTTCTAATTGAGTCGTGCTCTTGCCACTTAAAACAGAATAGATGGTCATAAGGTTGGCGAGCCCGGCCTTATTTTCTGGATCATATTTAATCTCAGTACCAGAATCTGTAGTGGCCGACTTGATCTTTTTCTCAATTTTTTTGGCATCATCAATGATCGAAACAAAGTTTTTATCGTTATCATCAGACTTGGACATTTTTTTTTCTGGATCTTGAAGCGACATAATCCTCGCTCCCATCTTGCCTACATAAGCTTCAGGAAGTTTAAAACATCCAGGCCCATAACGATTTTCAAAAAATCCCACAATGTCTCGGCACAGTTCCAAGTGTTGTCTCTGATCCTCTCCTACTGGAACAACGTCCGCTTGATATAAAAGAATGTCTGCGGCCATAAGGACAGGATAAGTATAAAGACCTGCATTAATATTTTTTACATGTTTTTCAGATTTTTCCTTAAACTGAGTCATTCGGTTTAAATAACCCATCGGTGTGAGACATGTAAGGATCCAAGCGAGCTCAGTATGTTCGTGAATATGAGACTGAACAAACATGACATTTTTTTGTGGATCTAATCCTAAGGCCAAGTACTGAGCTAAAAAACTATATGTACGTTGATTAAGAATTTTTGGATTTTGCTCTACAGTCAAGGCATGAAGATCAGCTAAAAAATAGAGACAATCATAATCTTCTTGCAGCTTCTTCCAATTGTTGATGGCCCCAATATAATTACCAAGGGTCAAATCTCCCGTAACTGTACTACCGCTTAAGATTGTTTTTTTCATGGACAGAGTATAGTTTTTGTTGCGAACTTTGTCTCGATTGCTTAGCGTCATATGGGGCGAAAATACGCTGACAAAATGTTCTCAAAAAAAAACGCACTAGGCCACGCAAATAGTACGTTTTAAGCTTTTTGGGATCTGGAATTTTCAGTAGAATCTCCCTATTGAATTCAACAGAGAGAAAATTATGAAAGTACCATTTATCGATATCCTTCGTTATGAAAAAGACTTTTACGAAACTGTAAGCCAAAGAGCTTGCGCCTTACTTAAAAACGGTCATTTTGTCGGTGGTCCGGTAGTGGGAGAAT
>CAMCZE010000176.1 GCA_945885655.1 Bacteriovorax stolpii
TCATAAAAAAATTGAAATCCAAGTTCTCCTCGAGGCATCCACTTTCTTTCTCTTTCGAAACCACTACCTTTAAGAAAAAAAGAGAGTTTTTCATGCAGATGCAATCTCGTCTCAAGCTCGGTATAAAGCTCTTGATCACTAAAAAAAGAATCTGTTCTAAAAGTATTCCAATGGTAAAAAGCGCTCAGACCAAGATTAAAATTCTCTGTAAAACTGAATCTTGTATATAATTTAGGACCGATACCTAAACGATATTTATCTGTAAAATAATTTTGTACCTCAACCTGGGTATTCATAAGAAGTGACATGAGAATCATTTTATTTGCCGTTTGAAAGCTATTCCCCATAGAGCCCATCACAAAAGGGGCCGGACAATCAAAACATCCATCTCGTTTAACTTGAGTGCCACCAAAGTCCACTTCCCAAGAAATGGGACTAGACCAAAAATTCTGTTCAGGAAAATTTTTAATGCTGAAGATGGAAAGATGGTCTAAACGTAAGTGCGAATCTTTGTATTTATCCTCTTTAAAGCTCACTGAGAGTTTTGCAAATTCTAACTGGGCCTCTCTTAAAGCTCCTTTTAAAGGATCTAAAAGATCATGCATGGCCGCTCGGAATTCAAAACGAGTTTCTTTCCCCATTTTATCTTCATAACCTTGGCCCATGGTCAAACGTGTGGGTGAATGAGTTCGTGCTGGAGAATCCTTAAAATCTTCATCTCTTTCTTTCTCTTGGTCTGTCACAATAGGATTGCTTGCCCGAGATCTAAGGATATTAAATTTTATTTCCTTTGTTTTTTTATCATCTCCTAAAATCTTGTTCGAATTGTAATAATCAAAAGCCTCTAAAGAGACATCCAAGATATCGGCAGCTCTTTTATCAGGCATATTTTGAATATACTTGTGCGTTTCATAAGGATTAGTCGCAATCATTTTAGCAACATTTAAGCTTTCTTGATCCAGTGATTTGGAAGTCCTTAAGAGTTTTGAGTAAGTTGACTCCCGACGTTTGCCTTTTTTCAGAAGTCCTTCTTTATGCAAAAATCTGACAGTGTCTGCGGGAATAGCAAAAGTTGAATAACTGTCCGTTAAAAACCTGCCCGGCAGCACGACTTCAATAACACTCAGAAGATGGTAGGAGCAGTTTTCTAAAAAATAAAAATAATCAAAATAAGTTCGACCTAGCTCCCAAATATGATCCACCATCTCTAAAACCTGAGCGGGAGTTAGGTTGAGATCATATGACCAAAGGTCTCTGAACTCTGCATTGCTATATTCCCGCACTTTATAATAATAAGGAATCGCTGCAAATCTCCCAGGGAATCCTCCCACCAATCCCATAAAAGCATAAGTAAAAGGATTACTCGTCTTGGCCTCGGCCGAAAAGTTAATTCCATAATCAAGCATTTCGGTTTCATGAACATCATCATACCGACTCAAGCGCATAAACGTGTGGCCAAATGCCGTATTCGGATTGTTGAGATAATAAGAAGAGAAAACGATACTTGCTCTTTTTGCGGCGAGTTTAGAAAAAAAATCAATGTAATTCCGGCATCCCCCTAAATCAATTTTCCAAGGATTTCCAAGTTCGACATTAAGCCACTTCATCCTGAGAGGAAACTTACAAGCAGCATCCTCATTACCAGGAGAAGAAGTAGCACCAAAAAGTTCTATGGCCTTATCAAGTTCTAGGCGTGGGTTATTTTTACCTTCAGCATGAAGAAAAAAATCTTTTCCATCGGCCTGGCTTTCATATCCAAAAAGTTTTTTTTTGTAATGAAGGAGTTTTATCCATTTTTCTGAATTTGCGATTTTATCAAGGTTAGGAGTTGATGAGTATGAATGAAAAGAGAATAAAAAAATGATTAAAAAATAATACATGGGACCTGCTTTTAAGTGCAGGTCCCAGTATAGAAATTAGATCTGAGTGTTGCAAGTAGTAGAAGCAACTGAATTGATATTGTGAGTGATTTCAGTTGAAGAAGCATCATAAGAAACGAAGATGTTTGAATAGTTAGACTTCAAAGCTCTTCCGAATTCATTTGAGTTTGAACAACCATAAACTTTTGAAAGACCAACGATAGTTTCTCCATTACCACGAGCGATATCGTTAGTAAGAGCAACTTTATTAGCTTCAATATAAGCTTCTGCTTGTGTTACTTTCAAAGGAGCTGGAGAATCGCAATTAGATGTGCCTAGTGTGATCGCGATCGTTTGGAAGCCCGTTCCATTTGTTGTTGCACCAAGAACTTGTTTCCACCAAGTTTGGTCGCCTTCGAAAATCATTGAACCTAAACCGCAACCAGCAGAACCGTATTTTGCAGCAAATGCAGAAGACGTCATAAGGGCCACAGCTAAAACAACTAATAACTTTTTCATCCTAGAACTCCATTGTTTAGGGTTTTGAAAACATATATGAGTTATTATCCTAGGAGTGCTTACCTATGTTCAACTATAAATTTCTGAAGATGGACTAAAGATTGATTGTCGCTTGGCGCAACATTAACGGTAGGCATACTAATTATCATTATTCGTAAAATAATTAACCGTGAGGTATGTAAGACGGAGACGTTTTTCTAATGTCTCATCCAAAAGAAGAAGATGCTGTTCAAGCTCATCACTAAATCCAATATCGCAAACAAATTTATCTGCTCTAACTTCTGCCATTAAAGGATCTGTATGTAGACCTTCAAGTTCATCAAGCACAAATGCCAATTCATGGGCCAAGTAGGCCACAGCAGCTGGGTGTGAGGTTTTAAGTCTTTTTTGAAATTCAGGAAAAACAACAACAGTACTATTAAGTGTTAAACCTATTGATTCTTTTTTATCAAAAACTTGGCTGGTGATAAAAGTGATAGGATATTTTTTCATCATTACTTCCAATACACCTACCGGCAGATGGGAAAAAAGTTTTTCAAAATGGGCCTTCGTATTTGTTTCTGAAATCCAAGCATGTTCAGGTAAAGAAAAAAAATATGTATAAAACTGAGACCTGAATTGCCCCTTATTGATCTTTTCTTTAGTGAAGAATTTTTGAATGAGATTCATCATGATGTTACCCTCTTAAATCCTTTTCGGGTAAGCAAGTTCGTCCTTGAGAGTTTTTTTTAATGCTGAAAAGGTTGTTCATCCGTCTCGAGAGTAATGTTAACACTTCCTTGATACTTCTCCCCGATGATACTAAGAAGATCGTCAGGTATTGCTGAGGCACGATACTTTTTCCCATTACTTGTTCTGATCCAGAAACCATTTAACAGTTTATTAGGTTGAGAAATACGAATAGGCTTGATCGAAATAATATGATCAAGGTTAAAAAGGACTTCAACCTCTTGCAATTCTTGTCCCTGAGTGGACTTGGCGTTGAATACTTTAAACTTTTTAAACTTCATGGAAGACTCCTTAAATATATGAAAGTATTTTATAGTGGATAAAAGAACTATGGGGCACTGAGACCCAGTATTTGAAAAGATTACAGACGTATTCGAGGTGATATGGAAAAATTTGTTTATAATGGTCAGATCGTACAGGTTTCAGAAGAAGTTATTGACGGCATTAACTGGGAAAGAGTGTATGTTCCAAGTGGAGTGATTGTCTTCCCTATCAATGAGCAAGGACAAATTCTTCTAATTGAAGAGAAAAGACCTCATGAAAATCCACCCATCAGAATTAAAGCTGTTTCTGGAATCTTTGAGCCCGAAAAAGGAAGTCCTGTCGAAAACGCTCAACGTGAGATGCAGGAGGAAATCGGCTTTAAGGCTAAAAGTATGGAGCTCCTTATGGAACTAAAAGGTTCTGGTACGATCAATCACACTCAGTACTTTTTTGTGGCGCAAGGCTTAATAAACTCAAAACTCCCTAATCCAGACGGAGAAGAAACCATAATAGGATTAAGGCCCTACTATCCAGAAGAGCTTATGGAAAATCTTATGAATGATAGAATGAAATGGTCTATGTCCACTTTGGGCATATTTCGCCTCTTCAGTTACCTAAAAAAACAGAACAACGCGACAGGCTAAACCCCTAAAAGTACGTTCTGTAAACCAAACCTTAAATTATTTACTAATACATTTGTTAGTTATGCCGAACATATAGTAAGATTATCTTAACAAGGGTTACATAATGTACGTCTGTATCTGCAAAGGCATCACTGAAAAACAAATTCAAGAAGCTGTTACTTCTCGAACGTCAAATAATCCTAAAGACGTCTTGAAAGCTCTTGGAATTGGCTCAGATTGTGGCACTTGTGTTGAAGATGCTATTAAAACCCTACTCGAACAGAATGCTCGCACACCCATCGAAATGAAAGATAGCTCAAACAATTCTTAGGTCAATTAAACCTTTTTGCTTCTTTGCCTCACCTTGTTCTACAATATGCCAAATAATTCTTATTCTGAGGTGACCCATGAAAGGTTCTGAAAAAATCATAGATGCTCTCAATTCTGTTCTTACAAAAGAACTTACTGCCATCAATCAATATTTTCTCCATGCTCGTATGCTTCAAAACTGGGGTCTCGAGAAAATTGGAAAACTAGAGTACGCGGCCTCTATCGATGAGATGAAACACGCTGACATGGTTATTAAACGAATTCTTTTTTTAGAAGGTCTCCCTAATGTGCAAAAGATTGGAAAAATCAGAGTGGGTCAAAATATCGGTGAAGTGATTCAGGCCGATTTAGAAGTTGAGTATGAGGCGGTACCTCACCTTAAAATTTGTATTCAACTTGCTGAAAACGATCACGACTATGCCACCCGTGACCTATTTTTAGTGATCTTAAAATCTGAAGAACATCACATTGACTGGCTTGAAACTCAACGAGATCTACTTAAGGCCGTTGGAGTACAAAACTACATGCAATCACAAATGGAACCAGATCAAGGTGCTGAATAGCCTTAGGGCGACAGCTCTATTTTTTGTTATCATACCTGTCTTTAGGAGAGGTTTTTCATCTAACTTCTGATTGAGTCCTGCGCATTTTCGCTGGTCTTGCCATCAACAAAAGGAATAATCCCTCTGATGGCAAGAGCTTTGTTTGTGCGAATTCCGGAATGAGACCATCCCATATCATTTAGTCATAACCATTCTTTACTAGAAGCTTTTCAGGCTACTCTACTTCTGGTATTTCCGTTCGATGCAAACTAAACGCCTTCATCTTATTTTCATCAGTCTTATAAGCATTTGGATCGGCTGGACCCTAATCATTGATATGATTGTGGTACCTTCTGTCTTCAGAACGATTCATGACTTTTTTAATGCTGGAGATTTAGGTATCGTTCTTTTTTCTGCACTTAATAACTTTGAACTTTTTATGGCCCTCGTGACTCTGAGTATCTTAGTGTATGTCTTTAAAAAGGATAAAAAAGTTCTTCCACTTTTACTTCTCACTAGCATTCTTGTTGTGATTATCAGTTTTTATTTTTTTTATCTCACTGCTCACATTGCTGAACTAACTGACGCTTGGAAACAAACTCAGCTCACTGGAATTTATTCCATTCCAGGGATTGGTGATATTCAACAGGCCCATCAATCTGCCCATAGAATTTACGTGGGGCTTGATGTGCTTAAACTTCTCATTTTATCTTTCGTTTGGGGGATGACATTTTTTCAAGAGGAAAAATGGAAATAAGAACTCTTCCCCCTATCCCGTACGGATCACTTTTTTTTGCTCCCATGGAAGGCATTACCGATGAGAGTTTCCGTAAAACGATTTTAAAACTTTTTCCGGAATGGGATTATCTTGCCTGTGATTTTTTACGCGTCCCTTCTGCTGGACGTTATCCGACTAAACATATTGTACGTCATTTTGGTAAAGAGCTTTTTGACATTCCTTGGATCAAAGAAAAAACTCTATATCAAATTTTAACTTCTCATCGTGCTTTCACCGTCGATATGGTTAAACAACTGGATGAACTCAATGTTCCTTGGATGGATGTGAATCTTGGTTGTCCCTCACCGACAGTTTGTAAAAACGGTGGTGGATCTTTTTTATTAACCGACCTCATCACTTTAAGGCCTTTGATAAAATCCATTCGTGACAATTTTAAAGGCAGACTCACCGCCAAGATCCGTTCAGGATATACAAACACAAACAAGCTTGAAGATAGTATAAAAATGCTAAATGATGAAGGTATTGAATACATCACAGTCCATGGCCGCACCCGCGAACAAATGTATAAAGTACCTGCGGATTGGAGCCTCATTGATAGAGCAGTAAAAATCTCTAAGGTGCCAATCATCGGTAATGGTGATATTTGGGAAGCATCTGATATTGATCGTATGCTAAAGGCCACAGGTTGCCATGCCGTAATGGTGGCACGTGGAGCTCTAAAGTCTCCATGGATGGCAAAAGATTATCGTCTCGGAATCGTTGAGCAAGAGCATGAGCGCATCCAAAAGATAAAATTCTTTTTTAATGAGTACCGCACACTTCTAGAGAATCAAAATATCTCAATGCGCGGTCTTTTAAAACAAAGTAAATCCGTATCACGTTTTATGCTTGATGGGATGAAGGATGGAGAAATCCACAGAAGGAAACTCATTCTATCGCAAACTGTTCCTGAGTTTTTCTCAATACTTGAAAGTCTTTAGAAATGTTTCATCGAAAATTCTACTCTTTCGCGTGCCAGTACGTTCTTGGGAGCCTCGTTTCGAATCTTTTCCAATCGT
>CAMCZE010000177.1 GCA_945885655.1 Bacteriovorax stolpii
CCGCAACTTGTGTGAGTTATGATTTGTTTGCACTCAAAGATCGTTTCAAAACTTGGCACCATCATATAGCTTTAATTTTTGTCAGTGTGATTTCTGTTCTTTTAGGCTCACACTTTGATGGTAACGTTGTAGAGGTCTGGAAAACATTAGGAAGTTTTTCAGCGGCATGTTTACTTTTCCCTCTTCTCGTAGGGTACTGGTTTCCGGGTAGGATCAGCGAAACAAGTTTTTGCTGGGCCGTTACATTGGGTTGTCTTGGAATTGTGACATGGAGAGCAATAAATCACTTCTACCTACATTCAGCGTTAGATGAGTTTTATATCGGACTTCTTCTTACAACTATTCCCCTGCTTCCTAATCTTATTCGTAAAAGAATTTGATTCTGTATTTTGTCTCGATGCATTGACGCTGTCATTTTAACTAAAAACTGTTATCGTTACTTGAACAAATTTTGATTAATTGAGAACAAAGGATCATACGTGGGTACACCCAATAATGAAACTGTTTCTGCTGAAGAGAAGTACCGTTTAGCCCTTGATTATCATTCGCAAGGTAGACCAGGAAAAATCGAAGTCACAGCAACAAAGCCATGCCTTACTGCTAGAGATTTAAGTCTAGCCTACTCTCCTGGTGTGGCCGCTCCTTGTTTAGAAATCGCAAAAAATCCAGAAGACGTTTATAAGTACACTGCAAAGGGTAACCTTGTTGCTGTTCTTTCAAATGGAACTGCCGTTTTAGGTTTAGGAGATATTGGACCTCTTGCTGGTAAACCTGTGATGGAGGGAAAAGGTGTTTTGTTTAAACGTTTTGCCGACATCGATGTTTTTGATATCGAAATCAACTCACGAACAGTGGAAGAAGTTGTTCGAACTGTAAAAGCTCTTGAACCAACGTTTGGGGGAGTAAATTTAGAAGACATTAAAGCACCAGAGTGTTTTGAAATTGAAAAACAACTTCAAGAGATCATGGACATTCCTGTTTTTCATGACGATCAACATGGAACTGCAATCATTGGTGGAGCTGCTTTCATCAATGCTGTTGAGATCACAGGGCGTGACATTTCAAAAACAAAAGTCGTCGTTTCTGGTGCTGGGGCCGCTGCGATTGCAACAGCACTCTTTTTCTTAGAATTAGGTGTAAAAAAAGAAAACGTTCTCATGGCCGACTCCAAAGGTGTGATCTACAAGGGTCGTACTGAAGGCATGAACAAATACAAAGAAATTTTTGCTAATGATACCAAGGCCAGAACTCTTGCGGATGCGATGAAAGGTGCTGATGCCTTCGTTGGCTGTTCTGCCAAAGGTCTTGTTTCCAAGGATATGGTTAAATCCATGGCCAAAGATCCCATTATCTTTGCTATGGCAAATCCAGATCCAGAAATCACACCAGAAGAAGTTGCAGAAGTTCGAAGTGATGCCATCATGGCAACAGGGCGTTCAGATTATCCAAACCAAGTAAATAACGTACTAGGGTTCCCTTTCATTTTCCGTGGAGCACTTGATGTTCGCGCTCGCAAGATCAATGAGCAGATGAAAAAAGCTGCGGCATACGCACTTGCAGGCCTTGCCAAAGAGGAGGTTCCTGATGATGTGAAAAGAGCATACGGGAACGAAGACTTTGCTTTTGGCAGAAACTATCTTATTCCAAAACCATTTGATAAACGAGTTCTTACTCGCGTTTCAACAGCAGTTGCAAAAGCTGCTATGGATTCAGGTGTTGCTAGAGTTCAGATTGAAGACCTTAATGCCTACGCAAAATCTCTTCAAGAACGTCTAGGTCAAACTGGCTCGATCATGAGAAATATCCGTTCACGACTTCCAGGTTCTGAAAAACCAAGAATTGTGTTCCCTGAAGGAACGAATGCTCGAATTCTTAAAGCCGCTTCCATCTTAAAAGATGAAGGCCTTATTCAGCCGATTCTTCTTGGTAATAAAAAAATCATTCATAAAAAAATGGACGCTTTAGGTGTATCTAATCTTAAAGATGTGACGATTCTCCATACAGAGGATTCTGAAGCCTATGAATCTTATGTGAAAGAGTATTTCGTGATGAGACAACGTAAAGGTGTTTCTTATAGTTTTGCTCGAGACATTATTAAACGCGGTAATTACTACGGTTCAATGATGGTGAAGATGGGCCATGCTGACGGTATGATTACTGGAGCGACTCAAAACTATCCTGAATGTATTAGACCCATCATGAAAGTAATTGGCACTCATACCTCTAACAAGGCGAAGGTCGCTGGGATCATGATGCTTGTTTTCAAACAACGAGTGATCTTTTTAGCAGACTGTACGGTCCAACAAAATCCAGATGCTAATGATCTTGCTGACATCGCTCTTTCAGCTGCTCAGCTTTATAGAAACGTTATGAAACAGGAACCACGAGTGGCCTTCCTTTCCTATTCAAATTTTGGCTCCAATCGTGACCCTCAAGCTTCCAAGATGGCAGAAGCCGTTAAAATTGCAAAATCAAAAGATGCCAATCTTATAGCTGATGGGGAGATGCAAGCTGACGTTGCTACAAATCCAGACATCATGAAAAATCTTTTTGATTTTTGTACCTTGGATAAAGCTGCTGACGTACTTATTTTTCCTGATCTTGGTTCGGCCAATATCAGTTACAAACTTTTGGCCCAACTTGGTGGGGCCACACCTATTGGTCCAATTCTTCTTCCGCTTAAGTATGCTATCAATATTGTTCAGCGAACTTCAACAGTAGATGAGATTGTGAATATGAGTCACCTAACGGCACTTATTTCTCAAGAGATTAAGGCCTATAAACAAGTTAACAAACACGTTTAGGAGATACTATGTCATTTACAAAAAAAATCATAAACACTGACAAAGCACCTGCAGCTGTAGGAACTTATTCTCAAGGAGTGGTTCATAACGGTGTTTATTATTTCTCAGGTCAAATTGGACTTGACGCTAAGACAGGTGAATTGGCAGGAAGTTTTGACTCTCAACTTGAAAATATTCTCAAGAATATCGATGCACTACTTCTGTCCCAAGATCTTACTCGTGAAAATATTATTAAAACGACAATCTTCATGACTGATCTCTCTCAATTTGGAAAAATTAACGAGGCATATACTCATTTTTTCACTTCACCTTATCCAGCGAGATCAACAGTTCAGGTTTCGGGCCTTCCTAAAGGTGCAGTGGTTGAAATAGAGGTCGTTGCGGCCAAATAATATGTTTAGCAGAAAATACGTTTTTGAATCTAAATCGACCCGAATCCGTCGCTTACTTGTAAGTGGGGCCTTTTTATTTGCCCTAAGCAGCGCTTTGCTTGTGAGCTTCATCGCTTATATTCCGATCTATGCCAAAATGCAAAAGGGCCGTTCGGCAGGAGCATTTTTTCAGAAGTCTCCTGATACGATTGCTGTTTTTACTGGTGACAAAGGCAGAATTGCCTATGCTCTTGAGCTTCTCAAAAAGAATCCTTCATCAAGACTTTTTATTTCTGGTGTCCACGCAGCGAACTCTTTTCAAACCCTAGTTGAAAAACAGGCCAACCCTATTACAGGTGAAGCTGTGAGTTCTGCCGGCATGCAGGTCGATCTAGATTATGAATCAAAAAACACTTTTGAGAACGTACGTGAGACAGTGGAATTCTTAAGAGCAAATCCTCACCTTAGTAATGTGCTCATTATTTCGAGCGATTATCACATCATGAGAATCAAATTGATAATTTCTCATTTTATGCATAACTCAAAAATTCATTTTTATTTCGATAGTATTCCTGGCCAGTACACTTCATGGAAGGACACAAGAAAGCTTCTCAAAGAAGCTCTTAAAATCGGCCGAACATTTGTAAAACTTAAAATTTTCAGGGAAGAAATTGTTCTCGAAGACGAACCTTAAAGCTCTGAACTTGGAACACTAAATCCACTTGGCCCAACACTATCCGAGGTGGTGCAATCCAGATCATATGGAAAGCTATATTGAATAGTCGGAGTTGAAGCTGATTGTTCGATCACACAATACTGCGTCGGATTTGTTCCATCATTATAATCTGTATACAACGGTAGTAAAACCTCTGAGGTTTTATCCGATAAGCTACCGGTAATCGTTTTTGTTTCTGTGACAGATCCAGCGGTATTAAAAGTTTGTCGTGTGGCCGTCTCAACAAATGTCGAAAAATAGGCGGGCAGACTAAAATCCACAGTGTAGGTACTCAGTGTGGCGATAGACCCACCATTGATACTTACAGATGTGCTATTTGTGATAACACCTGAATCATCATTCTGATCCATCGTCATGGAATCAGATATATCACATTTTTTAAACTGCATATCTTCTATTATTAAGACATCTGTGGCCAATGGATACTTGATAAAACGATAAGTCTTAATGACGTTGATCACATCTAACTTTGTATTTAGAAAATAAATGTCTGTTGCCGTTTTTTTCCAAACAGTAATTGTCTGAGTTTCAGTTAAAGTCGTATCAAGTTTTTTGCTATATATAAAACTATCTGTGACCGTTAAAGAATTTAAAAGCTCTGCAGATAAAACCTTATAGTTTTCAAAATTAGTTTGTGATTCTCCGAGACATTCTTGAAATCCCAATTCAATAATATATCTTTTTTCTGCTTCATTTAGTGAATCATAACCATCCACCTGTACACCACAGCTCGCAAATAAAAAGATTCCCGATAAAAGGAAAAATAATCTCAAAACTTATACCCTCCACCAATAGCATAGATTGTAACTGGTGCTATTTTAGGATTCTTAATGTCTTGACTAATTTTTATTGGCCCACCATCATCAAATCTTTGGCTTCCACTAATTTTACGTTTATTAATATCGTAACGGTTAACAGTACTTCTTAGATATAAAAAGAATCCGCCTCTTGAAATGAGGTTAATTCCTCCTCCAACTCGCTGATTCATAATCCCATCTTCGACCTTCACACGGTAGTCTTCAAGGACTTGTGAAGTACCATCCACTCGACCAGTATTGTAGTGATAATTGATGCGATTATAGGCCTGTGCATAACCTATACCTGCCTCAATAAAAGGCTCCATCGTAAGGTAAGTCATCTGATCCATGAAAGGATTTTTTGTTTTAAAATCAAACATAAATCCAATAGATTGAACAAGATCTCCACCAAAAACCTGACCGGTTTTTTTGGTGAAAGCGAACTCTAGATTTCTAACTTCTGGATCTCCTGTTACTGAACGTGTAAAAAAAGTTCCTACAAAATACCCTTCAACCTTCGTTGTCGTATTAAAACCCGCACCAAGATAGATCTCTCCACCAAGACCAATCCTCCCACCCCACAACTCTTGCGGACCTGGAGTAATGTCTTTTCTCACACCATTAAAATCAAAAGGAAGTTTATAACTCATACCCTCAGCACCAATAGTTGAAATCCAATGGCCTTCACGAGGATTAAAAGGTTTATCCTCAACATCGTCGAGTTCAGTCGATGAATTTAAAGTTGGTGTTTCTTCTTGTTTTAAAACAGTCTGAGTAGACTGGGCAAAAAGAGGAAATGAAACAATAACGAGAGCTGTAAGGAGTATTTTATTCATTAAATAATTATCCTTAACGCTGGCGTTCGTGTCAAAAAATTAATTAGGCCCGACTCACACTTATAACTTCTTCCATCTGCTCAATTGAGCTAATCGTTCTAAGAAGTTCGGAATAATCCTTCACTTCAATCTCGAAAATGAAATTTCCCTTTTGGTCAGGCATAGAACGTGCGATTGCTGAGCGAATGTTGATACCGCTATTATTGATTGATTTAGAGATCTTAGAAAGAATTCCCGGTTTGTCATGAGTCGTAACTTTGATATTTACGGGGTGACTGAAGGTATAGTGTTTATTCCATTCAACCCGTATCTGACGGGCCTTCTCGATATCAACGATCCGGTTACAACCAATAGTATGAACCGTAATGCCCCTACCACGGGTAATGATTCCTGCAATAGGATCACCAGGAATTGGATTACAGCAACGACCCATCTTAACCACAATATCATCAAGTCCATCAACGATGACGGCGTTATCATGACTTGTACTTTTTCGGGCACTCTTAGAAACTTTTTTAAAATATGACTCTTCTTCAGCTTCCTCTTTAAGATCAATCTCTTCAGTCTCGGTAAAATTTACTGACGCCAGTCCAATTAAGACATCTTTAACCGACAAATGACCTGAACCAATATTTACAAATACTTCTTCTAAGGTTTTATAATTATGGGCCTCTAAGATTGCTTTAAATTCAGATTTTTTATCAAGTGATTTAATCGATGTATCAAATTTTTTTAACGCCTTCTCTAAAATTTGCTCACCCACCTCACGGTGCTCATCACGTTCAATTTTCATCAAATATTGTTTGATCTTGGTGATCGCACGTGATGTTTTACAAATCTTCAACCAGTCTTTTGAAGGTGTCTGAGTTTTAGAAGTGAGAATTTCAACTGTGTCTCCAGACTTAAGTCGGTACTTAAGAGGAACCATTTTGCCATTAACTTTAGCTCCAACTGTTTTGTTTCCTACTTCTGTATGAACTGCATAAGCAAAATCCAGTGGCGTAGCACCATAACGAAGTTCTTTTACATCCCCGGATGGAGTAAAAATAAAAACCCCACCAACATCAAGATCATTTTTAA
>CAMCZE010000178.1 GCA_945885655.1 Bacteriovorax stolpii
CAAGGAATTTATGTAGGAAATTCTTGTCCTGATGATGCGGAGGACGAAAATGGTGACGGTCTTATAGATGAGTCAGAAGGTAAAATGGCCTACGGGGATCTCTATATTCCTATGGGCGCTGATCGGACATTTCCACCATCATCTTCTGAAGCCTTCATTTTCTCAGAAAAAATATTTGTTCCCTCCCTACTTGATCAACTTGAAGATGAGCTCATTTTAGAAGGAAAAGTGTTTATCGTTCACGCTGTGGATTCTAAACAAAAATGGCCCATCGCTTGTGGAGTTATTAATCGCTTAACCAGTGAAGATGATCCAAAATGACTTGGATCTCCTTATTTTGCCTAGGGTGCCTTTCGGGGCACTCTAATTTTAAAATGTTAGATTTGTGATCGGACACTTATACTCTTCAAGCTCTGATTTAAACTTCAGATGAAATTCTGGTAAAGAGATATCTGCCACTGTTGAGAAATGAGATTTTTTAATATCTTGAATGAGATCATAAGGCACATGGGCCTCTAAGCTCGTTGGGCCATTAGGTAAACTTTTAATAAGTCCTCTATAAGCTCTTGCATACCCAAACGCCATATTCTGTCGATTGTATCCATCAAAAAGAGCAGCGATAATCTCACCTTTCTCATCAAGGCTAAGTTCATTACTTTTCCCTAATGTCTCTCCCCACTCATCCATGAAAGGACCTATCGGAATTAAAAAATGATGGGACTTCCTTAAACATCTCGCCTGCCTCATCGACATATGACGATGATTTTCAACGGAGAGAAACTTCTTATTAATTTGCCCCGCATAGACAAGAAGTGGAGAGTAGTTCTTATTCAATACATGTCCCAATTTATAAATACGTTTCCTAAAAGGATCCTCTGTATCCATATTCCACTGATCAATAACTCGGTCCAAATCTCCAAAGTTATGGGCCAAAAGGGCCGTGGATCGAAGGAAATTAATATGGTCACGATTCTCTCTTAGCTGCAGAAGAAGTTTTTCTTCCTTTTCAATCTCTGCCAAAATCACATCTGCAACTTCTTGTGCAAGCACATCACGCTTATTTTTTTTTAATGCGTTGTAAGCGCCAATCGCCACACTTAACCATGTGCCCTCATGTGTACTCATAATCTGATTGTTAGCTGGATTGTAGGACTTACGGTTAGTAACCTGTTCATAGTTCCATAACCACGAATCAATAGTTATTCTTCCCATGCGCTCAATATGCCCATCCACATCATTATGTTTCCACAATCCTTCTCGAATTTGATTATCCACATTTGTAGGTACAAATGTTCCGGCAGTACTCCAATGAGCGGCCATACAAAGATAAAAATATTCAGAGAGGTTAACGTACTTGAGAGCTTCTTTATTTTTTTTATAAAAAACGAGTTTGGCCAGATAGGCCCGATCCTTACCTTCTGTGTTCACTTCCCCTTTAAAAATAAATGGGGCCGTATTTTCAATATCTTTTAAAAGAAGATTAGGAGCGATGCCCGAAATTTCAAGTTCGGAACGTAAAACTTTTTTTGCCATAGTTATTCTTTCCGAAACTCGGCTTCGATAGCATCACCTTTATTATATAAAGGTTTATGCTCTTGATATGATGGACTCACTGGCCGATTAGTAAAAGTTCTAAAAACAAATTTGTTTTTTCTCGCCAATCCCATTTTTTCAGCAGTTTCGCCACCCAGCGCAATCACCCAACTTATGGTTACCAAGATCGGATTGCTGTGAAAATAAGTCACAGTGGCAAGAGTGGCCACGAGAATTCGTGGACAAAAAATAAACCCCAACCACCAAAAAACACCACCGGTGGCCACAGAAGAAAAGATCAAAGTCAGTCGAGGAAAAAAAGAAATAAAAATCAGAAAAAAAGGCCCATGCCTTTCAAAGAAATCAACTGTTCCAAACTCTGTTTTAAAGACATCCATCATGACAGATGTAGCAACAAGAAGTATAAAAAACACGGCCACAGCGCGAAATAATGTCGTTTTCATCCCTCTTATTTACACCGAAAATCTTAGACTGTCCTGTGGAAATGTCTGGTCATGATCTTCGTTATTTTCGCTATTTATAGGCCCACACACTATGAAAGGGGGACTCCATTGCCACCTCGATCACCTGCAGCAGTTATCAGTGAATTTAAAATGAGAAATCCCTTTAACATTGTTTTCATCATTGTGCCTCATCCTGTTCTAATTTAGTCAGCGGAAAAAGATACATACAAACTCTATAAACCTCAACAGCATCATCATCATTCATTAATTTTTCTAATTCATCCTGCGCCTTACGGATAATCTCCTTGGCACGTTTGATGGTTTTAGGATTAGCAGGGAATGTGAAATTAGTATAATCTCTTTTTTCAACTGGAATCGTTTGTAATTTCCCTCTCGCAATCTCAAGATCATTGGCATGCATTTTTTGAAGAGAAAGATCTTGAATATCATCCGTGGTGCGTACAGGTTGAGAAGTCCTAGTGATACTTCCTTTATCTCCAATATATATTAAGTTTAAATATTGAAGACGCAAGATCGCCTTCCGGGCCTCAACGTCACTCACCCCTAAACGTTCAGCAATCCAACTGATATCAGAATTAAAGTTTTTTACTCGAACCAAAGAGAGGATCGCAAAATGAATCCAATCGGAGATGAGTTCAAACTGATCAGAGTTTAGTTTTAAGGCTTCCAACATCTTATCGCGGGCCTGAACAAGTTGTTTGTTTTTAACTAATGAAGCTGGATAGTCTTTTAAAAGATCTGCCCTCTCAGAGGGATCTAAAAGAAGTTTATCGGCTATTTTTTCGGCCATTTTTCTTGAGATTCGTCTTTGACCTTTAAGAATTTCATTTGTGGCAGAAGGCTGCATTTCCAAACGTGTCGCTAAAGCTCTCACAGAGAAGCTCGGATTTTTTACCTTAAACTCACAAAACTTTCTCATCAAAAGTTCTTGCACTCGTGCTTGTTCATTCATCATACTCAAGTCCTTATGTCTGTAACTTAATGATGATACATCTCGAACCTGTGATCAGGAGTATCTCTGTAAATAATCTAGGACTGTAAATAAAATGAACAATGGCATTTGTAACGTTTTGATTATTCGAAAATCATGAGGTCCCGTTTTCTTGAAAGACGATTAACGGTATTGATAAGACCCACATGACTATAGGTTTGAGGAAAGTTTCCCCATTGGCCACCGTCTTCCGAACTTATATCCTCACTTAAAAGCCCTAAATGATTTGCATGAGAGATAATGTTGCCAAGCCCTTTTTCAGCTTCTTTTAAAAGGCCCAGGCAAACCATGGATTCAATGTACCAGTAGGTACATATAAGGAAGGTGGCATGGGTATCTCCAAAATCATCAATGGCATGATAACGGTAGATCATGCCTTCTGGACTTAAAAGTTCCTTCTCTAGACGCTGAAAATGTTTATGGGTTCTTTCATCAGCGGGATTTAAATAATTCATCGTGATCAAAAGAAAGGCCGAAGCATCGAAGTAATCCAGCGTTTGGTCAGACATGTAACACTCATAACCTTGATGGTAACACTTCTCAATATTTTCTTCGGCGGCTTTAGCGACTCTAAGGGATAAGGCCATTAACTCTTCATCCGCATACCTTTCTGCGATTTTTCTACTTGCCTTGGCCCCGGCCCAATGAAAAATATATGTTTCAAGATGTTTCTGCTTTTTTCCACGAAATTCCCAGCTCCCAGCATCTGGCATATCCATATGAATCTCAATTTCGTTTAGCAAAGATTTTATGATTGTCAGAGACATCATTTGTTCACGATGAATAATTCGTTCATCCATATATAAAGGAAAAACACTTAAAATCACTTGCCCAAAAGAATCATATTGTTTTTGATGGTGAGCTGCATTCCCAATTCGAACCGGCCCATTGCCTAAATAACCGTTAAGAGGAATTTCAGTCTCACTAATATCAGATTCTCCATTGATCCGGTAAACCGGTTGAAGGTTTTTAATATCATTTAAAATATTCTGAATATAATGCAAATATCTTTCGGCCTCTTCAAAATGACCCAAGCTGTTTAGAGCTGCCAAACTGAAATAAGAATCTCGCAACCAACAGTATCGATAATCCCAGTTACGTCCACTACCAAGATATTCTGGTAATGATGTGGTTCCTGATGCAATGATCGCTCCAGTGTCTTCGAACTGATGAAGTTTAAGAGTTATCGCGGAACGAATGATTTCTTTCTGAAAAGATGAAGGAATTGATGTGTCTTTCACCCACTGACGCCAATAGACGATCGTTTTCTGATAGAACTCTTCGAAGGTCTCTTTTAAAGGAGCTTCAAAAGGATCTCCACCAGATAAAACAAGATATAAATCTTCTGTTAATAAAAATGGCCTTTTTTCATTTAGATAGTTTTTAGAAGCATTGGTCGTAAGCCTAATCGGAAAATGAAGTCCTTTATAACTGATATGATTTGATCCAATAAAAACATCTGGGCTACTTTCTCCATAAAAGCCACGCGGCTCACAAATGAGTTGAATCCGAGGCTGCCCTTTCACTCTTCTGATCTTACGGAAAAACTGTAGTGGTTTATGAAAACGTTCGTAATGAGAAAATCGAGGAGCAAAATCTATAACTTCGAATTCACCGTCATCACAATAAAAAGCTGTCACAAGAACAGCAGTATTTTCAATATAACGTTGTCTGCTCTTAAAGTTGCCTTGAGGTAAGACTTGAAAATTCCCACCTTTGTTAATATCAAGAAGTGATCCAAAAATAAAACTAGAATCAAACTGTGGCCAACACATCCAAGTCAAAGCACTATTACTATCGACGTACGCTAGATAGTTACAGTTGCCGATAATTCCAAGATTGTAACGATGTGCCTTATGCATAAAAATATTTTAAAGTAATTATTCTAGGAATCAAACCACACTTGGTCGTAAATTAAAAACAGTGGAGAGATAACATGAACCGATGCCTTCTTGTCAGTAATCGTCTACCAGTGGCATTCAATGAAAAGAGACAAGAATTTACGCCTAGCTCTGGTGGCCTCGTATCTGCCATTCGAGGACTAGATCCAGAAAAAATTGGTTACGATTTTGAATGGATGGGCATCATGACTGATGACATCGATCAAGAACGAATTCAAGAATTAAGGAAAACTTCATTTGGGGACATTAAGTGTCATCCCATATCAGTGCCTCATCTCTCTTATGATTATTATTATAATAAATACTGTAACAACGTTATCTGGCCTCTTTTTCATTATGAAAGATCTCATGTTCAACATTCCGCAAAGGGATGGAAATATTATCAGGAAGTTAACCAACTTGTTGCCAATGCAATCATTAGCGAGGCCAAAGAAAATGATACGATTTGGATTCATGATTTCCATCTTCTTTTAGTGCCAGGTTTTGTAAAAGAGAAAAGACCTTCATTAAAACTGGGATTCTTTTTACACATCCCATTTCCTAGCTCCGAAATTTTCAGGGAGCTTCCACAACGAAAACAAATCCTCTCCTCTCTTCTTCAGTGTGATCTTGTGGGCTTTCATGATCTCTCTTATCTCACTCATTTTAAAACGTCGGTTCAAAGAATTTCAGGTGAGTGTCCAAGTAATACGTCCGAAAGGAAATGGGGTGTTTATCCCATTTCTATTGATTCGAAAAATTTTGAGAACCTCGCAGTATCCCCTCATACTTTAGAGTTTGTTGAAAAATATAAAAAATCAAAAAAAGATATTAAGTGGATTTTAGGTGTAGATCGTTTGGATTACATCAAAGGACTTATATTAAAACTACGAGCATTTAGAGTTTTTTTAAAAAACAACCCTGAACATATCGGGAAAGTGCAGATGATTCAGATCGTAATCCCATCCCGCACTGACGTTCCAGAATATCTTCATTTAAAAGAACGTGTAGAACAAGTGACCTCAAGTATTAATGGGGAATTCGGCAATCCTACCTATATGCCCGTTAATTATCTCTTCCATTCAGTATCTGACAATGAACTCTCCGCACTTTATCAAGTTAGTGATGTACTTCATATCGGAAGCCGCCGGGATGGCATGAATCTTGTGAGCCTTGAATATGTAGTCTCCCAAACAGAGAAAGAGGCAGGAAATATTCTCATAAGTGAATTTGCCGGTGCCCACTCTACCTTAAGTTATGCCTTTTCGATTAATCCTTGGGATGTGCAAGATACGGCCATTAAAATGAAAGAGGCCCTCATCGAACCTCAAGAAGTTAAAAATACTCACATGAGTGTTATGAAAAACTTTCTCCAAAATTATACATCATCAGATTGGGCCAAAGTTTTTTTGAGGGATCTTCATAGAGAACAAGTTCACACTGAAAAAATAATACGTATGTCTGCTTCTGGAACATTTCAATGGATGCATCATCTTAAAAATAAAAAAGTCCTCTTCTTCTGTGATCTAGATGGAACTCTTCTCCCTATCGCCGGACATCCATCTCAAGTTACAATGAGTAAAAAAACCACATGCATTCTGCAAAAGTTTTCTCTTCACAAAGAATGCCAATTTGTCATCGTTAGTGGTCGGGATAAAGAATTTCTTCAAAATTATTTTATCAAAGATAAATTCAACTTCTCTATGGCCGCATGTCA
>CAMCZE010000179.1 GCA_945885655.1 Bacteriovorax stolpii
GTTGACCCTTGCACCACTCTTCCAACTTGTAAATTAGAGAAGGCGAGTGTTGTGGCCGTAATAAAATTGAAAGGATTAAATGTTGTGTGATAACCAGCATCGTTTTTAAGGCGCATGGTTGTGGTTTGAGCTGAACCTAACACGGGAGTGGTGCAACTTAGTGGGACAGCTGTGGCCACTGGGCAGGAACCAAGAGAAACAGTGTTAGCATTATTATAGATAGAAATCACAGCAGCAATGCCAAGACCTGTTCCATTGATAGTGACAATATCTCCACCAGTAAATCTCGCCTGTGTTGGATTTAAACTTGTTATCGTTGGTTTTAAACTAAAAAAAAGTGGTTGAATGACAGTCTGGCCATCGAGATTTGTAAGAGTGATGTTGTAGTTTCCCTCCGTCGCTCCAGCAACTGGAAGTGAAGTACAAGTCATCTGAGAGGAGTTCACATAAGAGCAAGATCCGGCCGCAGATGAACCCACTTTAAGAGTCATACCTGCTTCAAAATAGTTTCCATTAACAGTCATCGTATAAACACCAAGTCCACTATTTAAGACTCCATCCAAAGGAGGAAAGCTTACTCCTGATGCTCCATACGACACGGATGTGTATTGAGGCGCCGGAGTAAAATCAAAAGAAGTATTTAGGGAGATGAGTGTGCCATCAGGGTTAGTGATCACAATAGATGATAAAATGGCCGATGCTCTAATCGCATGAGACTGAGATGCCGTTAAAGGTGGAGTATAACAGGTGATGGTCGTTGCATTGACAATGGTTACTGGCTGACAAGGAGATAGTGCCAATGTTGGATGAGAAATATTAACACTAGCACCTTCAATGAAGTTGGTTCCCGTAAGTGTAATCAATGTTGGAATAGTCGCTGGACCCAAGGTGGGGGAGACAGCAGTAAGTGTGGCCGCACCTGTATAACGAAAACCACTGGCAAGGGTTGATAATTCAGCACCCTTACTCGCAACCACATCTTGAAGGCCAATACTTCCAGCAGGAATTTTACAAACAGCAGACGAACTTGAGACAACAGTAGAGGTGATACATGGTGTCCCACCAATCGTGAAGGTTGTTGTTGCGGTAAACTGTGAACCACTAATACTCACATTATAATTCCCCACAAAACTACCTGCCGAAGGAAGAATACCTGTGACTACAAATCCCAAAGATGTTGCCTGTCCACCACTGCTACCATCAGTGCCACTGGATTGAGCAACGGTATCACTTAAAGACTCTGTGCCTTTACTCACACAGCCCTGTACTAGAAATATCAACATAAAAAAGAAGACTCTCATTTTAGTAAAATCGGTATTTGGGAGAAAAAAATGATAGCAGAAGCGAAGGTTAATGGTTGAGCATGAAGATCGTTTATCTTAAACATGCAAAATGACGTATTTGAAAAAAGGGAGAACCTTTTTTGTCGGAAAAATATTAACTATTCAGGATTAAGCTTTATTCACACATTAGAGAGGATCATTTTTTGTTACTTTCCCTCTAATGGATAAATGGCCGAGGTTTTGCATTATTAGAGGGAGTAGGAACATTAATATTAGAGATTCAAACATTTAGGAGATCTATTATGAAAAAGTATTTAACAACTGTTTTATTTTTGATCAATTCTTTAGGAGCATTCGCTGCGAATGAAGGTCTTGTACCATCAAAGCGAGTAGAACTTGTGAAATATAATAATGGAATAACAACATTAAGAGTCGGTGTGTGTCCAGCAGATGCTGAAGTTAAGGTTGGAATTAATTTTACACCATCATCAAGTCCAGCGGATTTAACTCTTGCAGAACTTGAAGTATTAGTTCCAGAAATCCAGTGTTATGAAAATACGTATCAAATGGTACAAGTAGATTTAAACAAACTGGTCAAAGAAAAAGCTATTGAGAGTTCTATCCAGAGTAGTTCTATTTTAATGAGAACTCTTCCTATTCGAATCGAAGTTCAACAATAAATTATGTCATAGCTCTGGCCACCAATTCAGTGCTTGAATATTAAGAAAAAGAATTTGTTAGGCCCAAGAGTGATCTTGGGCTTTTGCGTATTTAGGCCAAACAAATCCAACCCTGACGTATCTTAAAACTATTATTTAACCACTTGCCTATGCTTTTTCAAAAACGTTGTATCATTCGGTGACACCCCCCAAGGGTAATTCCTACAGGGCCTCTATGAGGCCATCAAAATCTAATCAATAATTTTGATAATTAAAAACAACGTTCTGAAGGGTAGGGCCACATAGGCAGCACCACTTTAGTGACAATATTTAATAACGATGACAGGAGTGTTTATGTTTAAGAATTTAATTCTTTGTCTATTCATCTTAGTTCCACTTTCTTCCTTTGCTAAAACTTTGACCTGCAATATTAATAAGAACAACGCAGTTCTGTTTGAAAGTGATTTAAAAGCGACATGCAAAAAAGATAAGATTTCTTTGAATCTAAGAGGCATCGGTATAGGTCTTTATACGCAGTTATCCGATAACAATGAGACAACGGCCGGAATAATGCTTCAGTGTTATTCAGAGCATGATTTAGAGGGAGTCTTTTATGGGATTAATGCGAATATGGGTGTTATAGGTAACCTAGGGGTAGGATTTTTTGGTAATCAAGATGGAGCTTGTGTGCTGACAGGTTTAGGACTAAGCGGGTACGGTGCTTCTTTAAATGGTGTAGAGTTAGAAATAAAAAAAATCTAAACACTGATCGCCGATACTGTTGTTGAGTATTAAGACAAAGAATTTGTTAGGCCCAAGAGTGATCTTGGGCTTTTGCATATTTAGGCCAAACAAATCCAACCCTGACGTATCTTAAAACTATTATTTAAGCGATCTAAGACAGATTTTTATAAAGATTTTCTTAATAAGGTCCGATAAACAAAGAAACATTCTTCTAGGAGTGATATAATGAAGTACGTATTACTCGCAACGGTTTTAGCCGCTTCCTGCTCCTCTCAAAAACATTACCGAAGCCCAGCTTCCATTATTGAACTTGCAGGTCAGGCGACACCACTCCTCATAGGGGAATCTGGTGTTGTTGGGCCAGAAGGAGAGATTCTTTTATATTACAGGGAAGGACAGGACCTCTTCGTGAAAAACTGTAACCCTTTAATGATGATTGGTTCCACATCAGACACTTCTAAACAACTATGCGAAGGTAAATCTAATAAAGTTCCACTTAAGTCCTTTAAAAATGAAATCAGAAATGTGATGAACACAAATCGTTTAGATTCTTTTTATGCACTGATGAATCAGCAAGAATATTTAGATTATAAAAAGAATGGATTTTCCCAAGATAAACTTAATGAAATCCAGTCTGAAGTTGATCGTCTTAACGCTTTTATTCAGGCCTTCAAAGCAAATACTCCAATGTTGACCGTTGATGGAATTCTTAAAATGATGCAATCTGGTGGTGCAATTGCTGCTTTTTTTGATCCAGTCGCTAATCTCATCGAACAAACTATTGATCAAATGATTGCGAACAATCCTAGTGTTTTGAAATTTTCAGATTGCGACTGTGAGAGCGGCGATGTTAACACCTGTACGAAATCTCAATTCATGTACACAATCTTGAAAAAGTTTGATCCTAATGAAAAATATCAATGTAATAACATCGAAGAATGCTCTGCTACCAAACAAGCCACAAAGCATAATGCAGGGGCCGTACTGTATATGAGGGATAAAGATTTTAATGAAATTTGGAAAGATGAGAATACAGGGCTACTCTGGACCTACATCCAGCCACAAACCATGAGCTACGGTAGCGCCCAACAGGCCTGTGAGAAACTCGCGATAGGAGGAAAAAAGTGGGATCTTCCCTCTCTAGATCAGTACAGTTCAGCGTTTTCTCACAGAACAAAAGATGTTCTTTCACATTTATGGAAGAAGGTTTGGACAAAGCAGATAGCCGAGAGAGACCATTTTTATGGCTCATACGGTGCTTATAGTTTGGTATTCTGGCATATGGATAATTATTCATTTAATTTACGCTCGAGTGACCCCCACTTTTTTCGTTGTATTGCAAATGGAGCGGATAAATAGGTATTAATTAGAGAAATGGTTTTAAGGGACGTGGGGGCTGGATTTCTTTGACCTAAATACGCAAAAGCCCTAGATCACTCTTGGCCCTAACAAATTCTTTGTCTTAATATTCAAGCACTGAATTGGTGGCCATTCCACTTTAAACTGAAAGATTTTATGCCTTCGGAGATAGATTATTTCTTATTGGTACAACGAGCCGAATAAAGATGGCCGGAATGGGCCCTGGTGAACAGGCTCTTGTTCCCGTCAAATACATATGCTTTTGATGAGTCATCTTCAACAACTGAGGCCGTCCACATGGCAGGGGTCTTGAACGATTCACCCATCGTTGGGTGCTTCACAATGTCGAACTTAACTCCACCTGAAATCTCGACGGTCGACAGTAGAACACTCTATGTTTTAGCCTTAATGACCGGGGTAACGAACTTTCTAATTTCTTTTTTAAGAGGATTAAATTGATTTTGATTCTTTTGTGCGCAATGAACACATTGCTCTAAAACATCATTGGCTCGACGCTGATTCCAAAAAGGGAAATTAAAACTGCGACTACTTTTATCTTCATAAAATATTTCTCTCTAATAAGAAGATTATCATAAATTAAGAATTTAATTTAAAAGCAAAAAATTGCCTATAACAGGCACAGCTTACCTTGCGGTTCCAACAAGTTCCAAGAAGGTTTCTTGAGAGAGAGTATGGTCTTGAGCGGTGAAAGGTTCGGATCTCATCTTTTGAGTATGCTTAAGACCGAATTCATTACACGTCACGAGTAGGCATTTCATCTTCTGTTTCAAAAATAAAACATTCTCACCCTCTCATCGTAACAACCTTGCCGAGCTATTTTCTTAAGAATTAGGTTCTTCTTTTTTTATTAAAATGGAGAGCACAATGGAATCGGTTAAACAGATTGAGGCCATGATTTACACCATTCGAGGACATCGAGTGATGTTAGATAGCGATTTGGCCAAATTGGCATCTCAAAGGATGGAAAAGGTGGACGACGCTATCAACCTCTTGTTTTCACAGAAAATGGAGTAGCAATGCTTTCTACTGTCCTTAATAGTACGAGGGCCATTCAGGTCAACATGCGTACATTCACAAAACTTAGAAGCTTTCTTGCCATGGAATCATCCCTAAAAGATGAGATAGGGCAGCTGAAGAAAGACACCGGCCAACTTTTTAGAATTGTTTTTGAAAAGTTAGACAATCTTGAAGAACAAATAACTCCCAAGCTTCCTGCCAATCGAAAGAAAATCGGTCTTCACCTCAATCGAAAACTGATCAAAAATCTGTAGCTTGAATTTTAAGACGAAGAAATACGAGGGGCCGCAGATCTGGCCCTTTTGCATACTTAGGCCAAGGAACTCCAAGCTATTCGCCGATTAAATCTATTGGTCATGTATTCAAGATCCACGAGATAGAATTTTACACGGATCTGACTGACTATGAGTTGTTGGCCAACAGCACTCTTAAGTATGGACCAACTGGCAGTATAGGCTGCAGGTTCAGATCGGGATTTGTTACACAGAGTAATGCTTTATTGTTGGAGACTTGATAGAGAAGAGCTGATGAAACTATTTCTTTTCTTTTTTTTCACGTTCAATGCTTTTGGCCAATCTCCTTTTGAAAAAGAGATGAGTACTTTCGTTGATCGTTTAAACGGTATTTTTTTGATCAAAGCCAAATTAATAACTGATTGTGATGACGTTGAGCCATCAATTGAACCAGGCAAAGATATTATTAAAATTTGTCGGCCTGTTCTGGATTATTTCACCTCATTGAATGATGTGAAATCCCTTTTGACCTTTATCTCGCACGAATACGCCCACATTCTAGTTACAGAGAGAATCTCTGCAACTGGCTGGAATATTCGCAAAAAATCAGTAAACGAAGCGGCCAATTTTATCAAGGCTCAAATGACTCCAGAAATGGAGAAGAAATTCATTGTGCTGACTTCAAGATTCGGATCAAGGCCCATTGAATGGTTTATAAAATTCTTCCTCGAAACGTATGAACACGAGAATATGGACACCCTGGGTGTAAAACTGATGTTAATGGCCGGGTTGAGTCCGAATGCGAATTCAGTTGGACTATGGTTTAGGAAATTCGCCCCTCAGGATGAATTTGTTATCTTTGCCAGAGAGAATGCTATCTCAGATGCTCATCTTGATGGTTTATCCCGATGGACCAATTTTAGATGCATAGGTGCTGGCCTGGATGAACAAGAAACCGCGATTGAGCTCAAAGCGAGCCTACCAGAATCACTGATTTCAACTTTCATTCAACCCTGTACAGACGAAGAAATATTTCAGAACTTCACTCAGGCACTTGAAGTTTATTTCTAGTTTGAAATTGTGATTTTGAATGAACTTATTCATAACTCTAAAACTCAATCTAACTCCGGTTCACAATCTCGAAAAATTCCGAGTTAGATATTTATCTCATTCAAAAACGAAATTTGTGGCGCTTCCCATATTATAAATATTGCAGGGCCATCTTTAGGGAAGTTACGTTCTTCTATTTTTATAAAGGGAGAATAA
>CAMCZE010000180.1 GCA_945885655.1 Bacteriovorax stolpii
TCTGGTTGGAGTTTAACTGCCCAAGACGTTTTTAATAATGTGACACGGACTTGCGTCGAAGCACTGGCAGCAACTCATGGACATACGCAGAGTCTTCATACAAATTCTTTAGATGAGGCACTTGCCCTTCCAAGTGAATTCTCTGCCCGTATTGCCAGAAATACTCAGTTATTTATTCAACATGAGACTGATACTTGTGATGTCATTGATCCATGGGGTGGGTGTTATTTTGTTGAAAGCTTAACTCAGGACTTGGCAAAAAAAGCATGGATACATATTGAAGAAGTTGAATCCTTGGGTGGCATGAGTGCGGCCATTGCTAAAGGTATTCCTAAAATGCGCATCGAAGAAGCAGCGGCCCGCACTCAAGGTCGCATTGATTCAGGGATTCAGCCTATTGTTGGTGTGAATGTTTATCGTCGTGAAAAAGATGATGTGCCAAATATCATGCAGGTGGATAACTCAACCGTAAGAGATTCTCAGATAGCTCGTTTAAAAAAACTAAAAGCAGAAAGAAATACTCAGATGGTGGAAGAAAAACTCAAAAATCTTACACTCGCTTGCCAAACTGGTGAGGGAAATCTTCTCGCATTGGCCGTTGAGGCGGCCAGAGTCCATGCAACAGTGGGCGAAATCAGTCTTGCCATGGAGAATGTTTTTGGCCGCCATCAAGCACAGATCCATACCATTCAAGGGGTCTATTTAAAAGAAGTTCAACAAGGGAAGTATGACGTGAAAGAAATCCAATCTTTGATTGCAGGCTTTCAAAAGAATGAAGGAAGACGTCCCCGTATTCTTATCGCTAAAATGGGACAAGATGGACATGATCGTGGTCAAAAAGTGATCTCAACAGCTTTTGCCGATTTAGGTTTTGATGTAGATGTTGGCCCGCTTTTTCAAACTCCCTCTGAAACCGCCAAACAGGCCGTAGAAAATGATGTGCATGTGATTGGTGTATCTTCTTTGGCCGCAGGACATTTAACTTTAGTTCCTGAACTTAAAAACGAACTTAAAAAATTAAAACGTGAAGATATTCTCGTCACAATTGGTGGAGTTATTCCACCGCAAGACTATGATAAACTTTATCAATTAGGTGTGGCCGGTATTTTTGGGCCTGGAACTGTGATTGCTGATGCGGCCAAGGATCTCATTATAAAGCTGAATGAAAGTTTAGGTTATAAATGAGAACAAAACTTGAACTTAATGATTATCTCGAGGGTTTTCATAATAAAGAGATCACCATCCTTGCTCGTGCTATTACTTTAGTGGAAAGCCAAAATTCAGAACATCAAAAACTTGCCCAAGAACTTATTAAGACTCTTTTGCCTAAAACAGGAAAATCAAAACGAATTGGTATTTCTGGAACACCAGGAGTAGGTAAAAGTACCTTTATTGAAAGTTTTGGAAAACTTCTCACATCACAGAAAAAAACGGTGGCCGTATTAGCTGTGGATCCAACTTCTCAAGTCAGTGGAGGAAGTATTTTAGGTGATAAAACCCGCATGAATGAACTTGCCATTGATCCTCTGGCCTTCATTCGACCCACTCCTAGCGGAGAAACCTTAGGAGGAGTGGCCAGGCGAAGCCGTGAATCGTTACTTCTTTGTGAAGCTTTTGGTTTTGATTATGTCCTCGTTGAAACCGTCGGAGTTGGGCAGTCAGAAACAACTGTGGCCCAGATGGTAGATCTTTTTGTCATGCTTTTGCAGCCCGGAGCAGGGGATGATCTTCAAGGTATTAAACGAGGCATCTTAGAAATTGTAGATATGGTTGTGGTGACTAAAGATGATGGAGAAAATCAAAAGATCATCGAGAAGGCCAAACATGATTATGAGCGGGCCCTACATATTTTAAGGCATGAAGGTTGGATTCCTCCGGTACTTTCTTGTTCGGCCTTAACAAAAAAGGGCCTTCCTGACATCCTTTTTCAGATAGATACATATTTTGATGATCAAAAAAAACTTATCGATACAAAACGTAAGCAACAAGGTGTGGACTGGATGTGGCAGCTTTTGCAAGAGGGCCTTAAGGATTATCTCTATAAAAAAGTTTCTCCTAACATCTTATCTCAAGCAGAAACAGCAGTCTTAACTCATCAGAAAACGGCACCACAAGTGGCCTTCGAAATACTTAAGTTACTTTAAAACAACATCTTAGGCATTTACAAAAATCGTCTTGTTTTTTGACATACTAAGAACAAAATTCACAACAAGTCTTTAAGGTCTTGGAATCTGATAAAATCTTATCATCGGAGAATTTATGAAAACCATCCTGCCACTTTTAATGTTTTTGACTTCCTTTCACGGTTTTACTTGTGACTTTAAAGCTCTTGAGGAGGTTGAAATTATCAATGGGGAAGGGGTCGTGACTTATACTCCAGGAAAAAAGAATAAAAAGTATTCTGAAGAAGCAAAAAAAATGGCCTTGAAGGATTGTTCGCTTCAGGGAGGGGAAGATTGTAAGATTTTTCGAACGATGGGCGAAGTGATTCATACTTTTGATCGAAGATCCAAAACAACGATCAGGCTTTATATTAATACGGCCTATGCTCAATCAATACTTAAGGGTCAAGAGGAAAAGATCATTAAAAACTGTAAAATTCTTCGCGCTTGTAATGAGGATCTCTATGCTGATGATAATGCAAGCAGGAATATTGCGGAAGAAATGAGTGAGTATATGCGCAGATATAGTTGCGGCTAACCTCGCATTTTCCAAAGTAGTTGTGAAAGATAAGGACGTCTGTATTCACCAGTGGCCACCATGAGAAGTTTTGTAATTTTTAGATTTTCAGGATCTGTGAAAAGAAGGATCAAAAGCTCTTGAATGTAATTAGTATTAAGAGTGATGTAGTTATCAGTTCCTACGCCAAGTTTAAGACCTTTTTTCTCCCACCATGAAAACGGATGATCTTTATAATCTTCAAAACTTGTGGTGAGTTTATTATTCGAAGACGGAAGAGCGATTAAACTGACTCCCTTATTGATCATGCGATTTAAAACGTCATGTTGGTAATGTTCTACTTCTCTGGCCGTATGGAATTTTATTTTCACAAATTCACGGCGCTCATCTTCTGAGAGAAGTTCCCCTGATACAAACTTATCTAAGATCGATCTATGTTCACGCCAATCCATGTCTAGAAGCTCTTTATGGTCGGATGATCCTTCCTTTACTTTTCCACCACGCTCATTATCGACCACGAGGCGGCGATAGAGTGAGTGGAAATAAAAATTGGGATTTATCCCTAGAGAAAGGCCATGTTCGAGAGTATCAATGTGCCAAATGTTTAGGGCGTTATCAACGGCCTGCACACCTTTTTTAAGTGAATGCCAAGTTTCACCGTGATGGGATCTGATGGCAAAACCTTTAAAGTGAAGTTTTCGAAAACCTTGCTGCATTTCTGCGAAGTGCCCTTTACGGTAAAGATCCCTTTCACTGCCCACTGTATCCACTTCACATAAATAGGGAGCAAGAAATGGATAGTGATCTAACATCTTAAGAATAGCATCTACTTGATAGAGGAAATGTTCTTTTTTTGTTGCAAAGTGAGCGGCATCAAAAAAGTTAGCTTCTTTTCTAAAACAAGGAGAGAGCACAAAATCAAACTCAGGAACTCTTGCCTTAAACTGCATAAACCCATCATAGAGACCCAGGACGACATCTTCTTCTTTAAGGTTTTCTAATCCTGGAATCTGTTCATCTGCACTTTGATTGGCCCGAGAGAGTGTAAATTTAAGTCTAATCTTTCCAACGTTAAAACGATGAAAAAGTTCACTGGCCATATGATAAGCGGCCGCGCGATGTAGCTCTTTGGTGGTGAGGATGAGTTTTGGTAAAAGAAGAATTTTTAAATAACGATCAAAGTACTCATCATCTTTTAATCGAATAAGATTATCAACATCTTCAACGGTTTTAATGTTTTCGGCCACACCCTCGCCGTAAACTTTGTTGATGATATCAAAATAAACTTGTTTCTTATCACCCTCAAGAAGTTTCATGAGGTGTGGGTGAATGAAATCCGCACTAAGAGATCCGGTTAAATGTATATGTTCTTCAATATATGGTTTAGGAAATCTTCTAAAAAAATGGAAGAGGGCAGTAGACACGGGATGAGCAAGAAGAGTTTTAATATCCACTTCATCAGTTTGGAAACCATAAAGCAGGCGTCTAAATTCTTGTAGAGATTTTTTAACATTGGGATTATCGTGTTTGGCCTCACCCATGGCGGAGAGTTCAAGGGTGTCAGCAAGAGAGATACCATTAGTTTCTGAAATGATCTTAATGAGATGATCAGTGAGAAGTTCAATCTTATTGGCTTTAGACATAGGCACGACCTTAAATTGTTAATTCAGCTCTTATCTTATCATTAAAATAAGAGTTTTAGGTCTAGCTGCCTTTATTTGTTGGCGGCCCGGTATCGGTAGGGTGATCTTTAAAAAAAAATAAAAAAAATCAAAATAATATGTTTTTCATAGGTTTAGAGTCCATTTTCAATTTATACCGCTGAGACTTTAAGAAAAAATCTTGCAAATTGTTTTAGAAGCGTTAGAATGACGCACCAGGAAATTCGGTTTTTATTTTACGGTTGCACGTCATTACTCGTAGCACGTCCGTTGAAAGTAAAATAAGGGCCATCAAAAGAGACTAATGTCTCGTTTGGGTATTTAAAATGGGAAATTCAGTCATACGTTTTATCACTTTGGTGATGTTCACTCTAATTTTATCTGCTTGTGGAAAAACACCTCAGATCGTCACAGGAATTCAGGTCACTTCTCATACTGTTGACTCGGATGTGAAACTTTCTTTGAAGGCAGACCTTGATCTAGGAAACATGTCATTTCCGGCAATCACTCTTCCAATCATCGATCCAAGAGGCCAAACTCCTATCGGTTCGGTTGAGCTTGTGCCTGTTCTTGGTGGAAAAAACCAAATCAAAATCAGCGTCAATATGAGTGCTCTTGCTGATATTCAAGCAGTCGTGGCCACACTTCCAAATGGAAATGCGATCCCACTCATTGCAAATAACCCAACAATTGTTGTTGCTTTACCATCTGGTGCAAAACTTTATCTTACTCTTGCCGCTAATGCAGTTGCTATTGGCGTAGCTGTTCCAATCAAACAGTTCGATGCCATTGGACAATCCGTTGGTGGAGTGAATTTTTTCCCGGTTTTTAATATTGATAAAGTTCAAGGTGCTGCCGGGTTGTTTACGTCAAAAACGTCGGGGAAAAATGGATTTGCTTTGGTTGTTGATGTGACAAACTATGTGAAAATGCAGGACATATATGTTCCATCTGCACTACCAACAGCTCGTTTGAATTTTGCTAAACAGGCCCCAACATCTGCTCAAGAGAAGAAAATTGGAGAAGCGATATACAAACTTAATCTGAATAAGACTCGTCTTCAGATAAGATAGGAATTTAGACAAAAAAAGGGCCTCATGGTAGAGGCCCTTTTTTTTTATGATTTAACTAAAACTAGATTTTTTTAGAAATGCGCATTTTAGAATTTGTCTTTTTTCTACGCTTATCAGCAGCTTCCAGTTTTTCTTTCTGTTTAACAGAAGGTTTTTGGTAAGCTTCACGTGCACGGTACTCTTTTACAATTCCGTATGCATCACAAAGACGTTTAAATTTTTTGAGGGCGCGCTCTACAGCGAAACCATCAGTGATATCAATACGGATTTTGTCTTTAGAGCTCTTCTTTTCGTACGCCATGGATCCTCTCAAATAAGTAAATAAATTGTTGGCTAAAAATAGCATAACTCATTAAAAAGGCCAGCATATTTAAATTTTATGCAATGTTATATTTTAACGGTACCCAAAAATGGGTAATGATCTGATGGAAGGAGCCCTTTTTGCTCTAATCTCTTAGGGATAGGCAGGGGGGAGCCCAATAAATTTTTATACCGCGGGAAATAACATTCTTCGGATTCGATTAAGTGGGCATATCTCTGTGCGATAAAAAGGTAATCGATTTGCTGCACAAAACGATTTCCCCCGCGATTAAAGTAGATGTAACTAAATCTCTCCTCTGGGGGTATTTTGGCCAGAAAGGCCATGTCCTGCAGATCTGTGAGTTGATAGAGTTGCTGAAATTCTTCTTCGGTGTCTGTTTCACCTGCGTGTCCATTAAAGTCACCTCCCACTAAGACGGGAACATTGAGGGGCGTGAGAGCATTATAAATATCGACGAGGCCTTTGACCTCTAAGATGCGGCGATTGCGGCCTTCAAAGTCTGCTTTTTTGAGATCGAGTTTGGATTTAATATGAACTAAGAGCAGCACACATTTAAGAGTTCCGTCGTCTTTTATATCTAAACGTAAAACGTCACGGGAGAATCGTTTGGCCGGATAAGGAAGGATGTAATCAATATGTGAATGAATCTCATAAGTGTATGGCAGATTTTTTTTGATCAGATAACCCAGATCAATGCCTCGATCAGAGTTTGAAGGCAGACTCATGGCCACATACTCATCTTTTAAAAGATACTTCGCAAAATTAGAAAGAGACTCAACTCCACCCACC
>CAMCZE010000181.1 GCA_945885655.1 Bacteriovorax stolpii
ACTTCACGATAATTTTTGGCGGCCCCTGCTACATACTCAGGAGTTTTAAGACGGCCTTCTACTTTGAAGGAATTCACTCCTATGTCTCTTAAAGCAATAACCTCTGAAATACCCATGAGATCTTTAGGTGAAACAAGATACTTTTTTTCACCCATTTCTTTTTTTATTTCATCTACATAAAGCTCATACTCTAGACGACAACTTTGGGCACACTGCCCGCGATTAGCACTTCTTCCCCCTAATGATTCCGATGTAAAACACTGGCCAGAATAGGCCACACAAAGGGCCCCATGAACAAAAACCTCAAGTTCTTTTTGAGTCTGCTCACGGATTAGTTTTATTTCTGGTAACGAGTTTTCTCTGCCTAAAACAAAACGATCAATGCCTAAGTCATGCACAAAATTGATGGCATCAGCATTGGTGATCGTCATTTGAGTCGAAGCATGAAGACGTTGTTTCGGGGCCATCTGTCGAATAAGTTTTGCAAGTCCAAGATCCTGAACAATAAATGCATCAGGGCCCAAAGGCAGGATCTTTTCAAGAAGTTCAACAACTTTTAGGAATTCATTTTGAAAGATCACCACATTAAAGGCCAGATTTACACGTACGCCATAAAGGTGACAAAAATCGATCATCTCTTTTAATTCTTATAAGGAAAGATCTGTCGTTCGTCCGCGAGCATTAAAAAAGGGTACTCCAACATAAATAGCATCGGCCCCATGATGAACGGCGGCCATACACATGGACATATTTCCAACAGGAAGAAGCAATTCTGTCTTATTCATATTAAATTCGTTTTAACCTACCCCCCACTTTTTGGCCGTGCTTATGCGAGGATGGGAAATCTTTACAGGATTCTATGCTTTAAGAAAGGCATTTAAGTCTATTTCCCTTAAATCCTTTAAATGAACCTTTTTAAAACTATTCCAGTTCTTTTGTTTTTTCTTATCATCAATCCAGCTTCTGCGAAACTGTTACAAATTATTCATACCAACGATCTTCACTCCCATTTTAGTGGCGAAAAGAATGGTCTTGGTGGTTATGCTCGAGTTAAAACACTCGTGGATGAATTAAAAAGCAAGGCCCTGGCCCAAAAAATCCCTACACTCTTTTTAGATGCAGGAGATTTTGGCGAAGGATCTTCTTTCTTTTTTGCAAACAAAGGTCTAGATGCCTTCAAGGCCATGGATTATTTAGGTGTGGATGTCACTGTTCTTGGAAATCATGACTATATGTTAGGTGGAACTGAACTTAAACGTCATATTGAGGAATCTGACCTAAAGGCCCAAGTCCTTTCTGCCAATTTAGAGGGTAAAAGTAGTCTCGGCCTGACGAATTTAGTTGAAGATTATGCAGATTATTATTTTGAAGGTTTAAAAGTTAGAATCGTTGGACTCAGCACACCTGAAATTCATTTTCAGTATCCCCTTCGACCAAATGGAAAAATCGGTGATCCTCATAAAGTCGGTATTAAACAGGCCCAAGAGGCCAAAAAAGATGGAGTTGATTTTTTCATCGCACTCACACATACCGGCATAAAATCTGATACGATCCTGGCCGAAAAATCGAGATCCATTAATATTATCGTAGGTGGCCATGATCATTTTCTATTTCCTGAACCGAAGATGATTCAGAATCTTGAAGGAGATATGATCCCCATCGTTCAAGCAGGAGCACATGGACTTCATGTAGGCTCCATCATTGTTGATATGCAAGGCGCTGGTGAATATAAACTCATTGATTACCGCGTCTATCAAGTCAATCAAGACATTACCGAAAACGTAGACATGAAAAAATTTGTTGATGAAGCTTATCTCAATCGTGAGCGATACTTCAACAGGTCTTGGAATGAAGAGATTGGTCTGAGTAACATCAGCCTCAGTGGCCAAGTAAACGGTAATCTTGTTGAATCTCCTTCTTGCTGGTCAAAACATCTGGCCCGTATGACCAGGGTTGCCGGCGAGACTCAGTTAGGTCTTCAGATCGAAATTTTTCAAGGTGACGAGGTTCCTGCCGGAAAAATCACATTTGGAAATATTATCGAGAATTTTCCTCGATTCAGAGCATGGGGCGACCGAGGTTGGTCTGTGACAACGGGCCGGGTTCGTGGATATGTTTTAAAAAAGATACTCGAATTTCTTAAAAGTGGTGACACTCCCATCATCGCAACCATTGATGGCCTTGAGGCCTTTCAAGGTGAGGGCCTAATGCCTTCTGTTTTTAATGTGAATTCTCATGATGCTGACCTGGCCATGGTGGAGGGTAATATAATTAATAATACCTCCTTTTACACCCTGGCCCTGCCTTCAGAAATTCCTTATGCCATCAGACAATTATCACCCTTTTTAACCGATATTGTGTTTGATGATCAACAAAACTCAGAAAAGTACTATTGGGAAATGATGGAAGATTACATCCGCCAAAACTCACCACTTAATTGCCTGAATGAATAAATTTAATATTGAGATGTTCTTAAGAGAACGAGGGTGCAGGCATTTTCCACCACAATCCCATTTTGTTTAAGACTTTTTTCCAAGGCCATACTTTCCGCACCGGGATTAAAAATCACACGACGCGGGGCCAATCTTATAAATTCATGTTCGTATTGTTCTGAAATTGCCGAATTCACATACACCGTAATAGTGTCTACTTTTTGTCCGGAATTGGCCAATTGCTCAAGATTTTTATACGCTTTTTCGCCTAAAACTTCATCTTCCTTAGGATTAATAGGAATCACTTTATGCCCATGTTGTTTGAGCAACTTCATGGCCTGATGGGAATATCGTGAAGAATCATTTGAAGCACCTAATACAGCAACAACTTCCATGGCCTCTCCTTTGAAAAAACTGTAAAATAGTTAAAAAGTATATCTAGCAACGTCTCTATATAAACTGGTGCTCTGCGGAAAATCTGGATCCTAAACTTAAGGGACGCTGGTAGATACTAAAAAGTGAGTTACTAATGGCATTCATCTCAAAGATATTTTACTCCAAAGTCGATCTGGTTAGTCACCTCAGGGCGCATCAAGCTAGTTTTTATTTTGCTTCGAAAACCTCAACGGTAATTCCTTATGATAAACTAGACTCTCTTCTTCTCTGGAATGGCCCAGCTGATTATTATCTCTGTGATCTCTCTAAACTTCCTGCACACATGGAACTTAGACCCAATGGCAATCTGGTGCTTCAAGGGGCCGTTTCTTGGGAGGATGCTAAAAAATTTTTACGCTCAAAAGGAAGAAACCTTAAAACGTCTCCAACTGAGCAGCTTGCTATGATTACGGCCGGTATCGCAACATCTTGCACAGGTGAGCGCTGTTTTGCTTTTGGGAACATGCGCTCACAAGTGGTGCAATTAAAATATCTAAACTTTCAAGGTGAAGAAATTCAACTCAAACGTGATGAAGATCTAAAAGTCTCATCTCCATTTTTAAAACCATATCAAGATGATTTTACCTCTTATCAAAAATTTAAAAATGCACCCTACCCACGTTTTGAGAAGGCCATTGATCTTATGATCGGCACCGAAGGACAATTGGGTATTGTGACGGAAGTGGAAATTGAAACCACTGAGAATACGGATATGACTTATGTTTTCCTCCTACTTCCTAAGTGGGAAAATGATTTTACCCCTCATATGGAAATCTATAATGCCGTTCAGTCTCATCGGGATGTCATTTTTTCTTGTGAACTTTTAGACTCCAACTGTATGAACTACCTTAAACCTGATGAAAAACTTGGTGATAACCAAGATGTGATTTTCTTAGAAATAAAATCTAGCGCCTTTGAAGACATTTATGCCCAAGTCTTATGTGATTTGAAACTTACAACAATTGATAACGTTTTTGAAATTGCTGAAAATAAGTTCCATCAAGTGCGTGCTGGCGTTCCACGTGCCATTTTTGAAGTAAACTCTCAAATGGGAGTGGTTAAGATCGGAACCGACGTACAAGTGGGCCCCGAAAATTTTCAAGAGCTCATTAAGTTCTATCGAGAAGCTTCTAAAATCGGTGTCCGTTACTGTTTATTTGGTCACTTTGGAGATGCTCACCTTCATTACAACTATATGCCTTCAAAATCTGAGTCATCAAGATGCCAAGATGAGATCATAAAACTTTATGAAAAGGTCTTAGGCTGGAAGGGTTCTCCTTTCGCTGAACATGGCATTGGGCTTATTAAACAAAAACACATCAAGAAGTTTCATGGTAAAAACCAGTTGGGTCTTTTTAGTGATCTTAAACACATCCATGATCCTCATAATCAGTTCTTCCCTCAAGGATTCATGCATATAGAAAGTTAGACCTTTTGATAGACCATACCATTTTTTTGGTACGTTATTCATTAAGTATGCGGTAGCACTCTGCACATTTAAGTATGGTGTGACACATGAAAACACTTATTTTTACTTTTCTTGTTCTTCAGTCTCTTTCTTTGTTTGCTGCTGATTGCAGTCTCTATATTGGAAATATCAGCAAATATTCTAAAACAGATCACTGGAAGACCTTACAGCAGGCCCAAAAAATGATGACGGCCAAAGGTTATGTACTGGTCAATGAAGCGAGTGCGGCCAAGTATGTTTTAACGGGGGAGTTTTTAAACGTGAAGTATCTAAATGATGAACCAGGATTATTGGCGACCAATTTTTTCACAGCATTAATGAGTGATAATGATCGATTCTATAAAATGGAAGCTGAGAGTGAGAGTTTTTATCGTTTTAGTGATGCAGATTTAAGATCTATTAAAAAAGCATTAAAACTATTTCCTACTTGCACTTTGTAGTTAGTTATCTAAACTAGTCTTATGAAAATATATTTTATTTTTTTTGTTGTTTTTATATCACAATTCTCTTTTGCTAAAACATCTCAGGAAAATAGAAGTGATAAAAAAGTCGAGGCCGCCGTTCATTTGGGTTTTGAATACCGTATGACAACGACTCAGATTTCAAGTTCCTATTTCATTGATTCCAATAATCTCATCGGCCTTAAATTTGGTCAAGAATCTTATAACGAGGAGAGACAAACAAACTTCTCTGTTTTGTACAAACACTACGTCGGTAATTCTTTTTATGTTGCTGGCGATTTTTTTTACTTAAAAACAAAAGAAGATGTGAACAATACCCTCGATCGTTTTTTTATGCCGGTTGATTTTGCACATTATGAATCCCTTGGGGCCGGTGTAAAAATCGGAAACCAATGGACTTGGAAAAACTTCACTCTTGGATGTGATTGGTTTGGATTTGGTCGAAGATTTGTAACATTTAAAAAAGAAAGTTCTGATTTAAGTAGGACCACGATGACTTTATTAAATTTATCTCTTGGGGCCAGTTTCTAAATCCTGCAAGAGTGCCACAAGTGCAATTTCTTGCCTGTGGGATGGAAGGTATTTTAATTTTACGCACATAAATCCTGCTTGATGGAACTTATCTACCGTATGATCTAAAAGATCTAAATGTTTGGGCTGATTGAGTTTAAGAGTTAGAATCACACCTTTTGGATTTAAAAAAGATAACAGTCTTCCAACTTCTTTAATAACCACAGTAGGTGGTAAGTTCACATCACTTAAAATCCAATGCACATTATCTTTAAAAGTGTCTTCGCCTAAGGTTTCAAAAGGCTTTTTTAGGTGTTTAAAATTTTTGTTTTTAAGAATTTCTGGGTCCATTTCTGCTGGATCCACTCCTAAAACTTTTAATCCCTGATCAAGCAAAAATAAACTTGCTCCACCTGGTGCTGAACCAAGTTCTAAAACCCGATCACCCTCTTCAAATGGAAGATCAAAGGCCTCAAAAGCTTCAGCGATTTTATAATACGCACGAGAAGGTACATCTTTTTCTAAAATAGAACTCACCTCACCTGGGGTCTGAAAATGAGTGGGTAAAAGCTCGTACTCACCTACCCAAAATTCATCAGGTCCCACCATCATGATCAAAGTAACTTTTTCGCCTATCCGGTAAAAGGTTTTTTCAGTCAAATCTTTAAGTTCGTCGGGAAGGATATAAGAATCATCTCGTTTCCAAACCCATGCCTTATCCATTTTAAGTTCACTCAGCTTAAATTTTCCTAGGCAAAGTCCACTTAAACGGGCCATTTTAGGGTTAAATCTCACAGGACACTCGGACTTAAAGGTCATGAATCCAGGACGTGAGTAGGCCAATTTTAGATCCTTAACCTCTATTTTGAGGAGGGATTCAACTTCAGGGTTAGTTAAGACAAAATAGAAATGAGGCATGGGCCATGAATATCAGAGAATTCTCTTTTAATCTGCAAATAATTTATGAGGAAATGGGAGAGGCCTTTTCGGCCTTGCAGAGTACTACAGGTCTGAACTGTTTACCTGGTTGTGGACGGTGTTGCATGAATCCCGACATTGAAGCATCGGTAATGGAGATGTTGCCTTTTGCTTTAAAAATGTATGACGACGGCAGACTCGATGAGTGGCTTTTAAAGACAGAATCTCCAGGAAGAAATTTTTGTTTGTTATTAGAACCTCATGGGGATGAGGGTAAAGGGGCCTGTCTTTCATAT
>CAMCZE010000182.1 GCA_945885655.1 Bacteriovorax stolpii
TGATCAGATCACTAATAAAAAACACTTTTTTGAAAAGACTCACACCCAGTACATAAAAGAAAATCGCAAGGATACTTGAACCAACCATCACAAGACCTTCATGAAGTGGCATCTTCACTCCTACCAAAGGAAGGACCTTAGAAGGAATAATGGGTTCAAGCCAGTGCGAAAGTGCATGTGGCATGTGTCCAAGATAATCCCCTAATAAATGAGGGACTCCTAAAAATCCACCCAAAGCGGCAAGACCTGCAAGCACATAAAGTGGGAAAGTCATAAGGGCCGGAGATTCGTGAATGTGATGTTTCACATCATGAGAAAGGCGTTCCGTCCCATAGAATGTAAGACTCATCATACGGCCTGTATAAAAAGCTGTGAGACAAGCTGTTAAAACTCCCACTACAAAAAGATACGAAACCCCACCAGGAAGGGCGATGGTTGAATAGAGAATTTCATCCTTACTAAAAAAACCTGAAAAGAATGGAATTCCTGAAATCGCTAAAGACCCGATCAGCATTGTGAGGTGAGTATGAGGTAAGTATTTTTTAAGATTCCCCAACTTCGTCATATCCTGCTCACCGCTACAAGCGTGGATCACAGAACCCGATCCTAGGAAAAGGAGAGCTTTAAAAAAAGCATGGGTCATAAGATGGAACACAGCTGTTTGATAGGCCCCTACTCCGCAAGCAAGGAACATAAATCCAAGTTGAGAAACAGTTGAGTAGGCCAAAACTTTTTTAATATCTGTCTGTGCAATGGCAATTGTTCCTGCAAATAAAGCCGTTAATGCACCAACGTGGGCAATGACAGAAAGAGCAACAGTAGAGAGTTCAAATAAAGGATTAAGTCTGGCTATCATGTACACGCCGGCCGTCACCATGGTGGCAGCATGGATAAGTGCTGATACAGGAGTTGGACCACTCATGGCATCAGGAAGCCAAACATAAAGTGGCATCTGGGCAGATTTTCCGGTGGCCCCCACAAATAATGAAAGGCAGATCAAAGTTGCAGAGGGAGCAATTTGATCTGGGTTAGTTTGGATCATATTGATCATTTCAGGAAATGAAAGCGTGCCAAGCTCCCTAAAAAGTAAAAACATTCCGACTAAAAACCCAAGGTCCCCTACGCGGTTAACGATGAAAGCTTTTTTTCCAGCGTTCGCTTTTTCAGTTTCTGTGTACCAGAAACCGATTAAAAGATAAGAACAAAGTCCAACACCTTCCCAGCCAAAAAACATAAGGGCCAGGTTATTACCCATAACAAGAAGAAGCATGTTAAAGCAGAAAAGATTTAAATAAGCAAAATAACGGCCAACACACTCTTCATCATGCATATAGCTTGTACTATATAGGTGAATGAGTGTTCCCACTCCTGTAATAATCAGAACCAAAAGGCCAGAAAGTCTGTCGATACGTAATTCAAAAGGAATTTTTAATCCGCCAAAATTAAACCATTCAAAACAATATGAAGTCAGAGAGCCCACCTGAGCCTCTAATCCCTTAAGTTGAAAAAAAGAGATGAGAGCGAGAATAAAACTAAAAAAGATGAAAAATGTAGCGATACCTCCGGCCACATTCGCATCGGTTTTAGCAAAACCTTTATATTTAAGAGGAAGGACTACTCCATTGATAAAAAAGCCCACTAATGGTGAGATTAAAATCAAAAAAGGTAAAACTGAGTAGGTCGTCGTATCCACGTCACTATCCTTTGAGTGTTGTTGCGCTTTGAGTTTTAATCGAACCAAAATTCCGATAAAGATTAACTAAAATCGAAAGTCCGATGGCCGACTCTGCAGCAGCAATCGTGATAATAAAAAACACCTGAAGTTGCCCCTCGATCATATGTGATGAATTCGAAAAACCAACAAGGGAGAGATTTGCAGCATTTAAAAGAAGTTCGATGCCCATCAAGATCATGATGGTATCTCGTCTTAAAAGAACAACCAACAATCCCATGGTAAATAAAAAAGCGGCAAGAATTTGAATAAACATGTCGTTTGTCATAATAATACCTTAATCAACTTTTCTTTTTGCGAGAACAACTGCTCCCACGACTGCTGTTAAAAGGGCCAGAGAGATCACTTCAAAAGAAATATAAAACTGAGTAAATAAAGCGTGGGCCAACACTTTTGAATTGCCCCCTAACTTCTGAACGGTTTCATGATTGAACATACCAAGAAGTCTTTGAGCATGATGTTTTTCAAAATACTCTTTAAGACCCAAAACGATGAGTGTAAAAAGACCTAAACCAGCAGCAATTGATCCAAAAAAGATCAACGGGTTCTTGCGATAATCAGTCTCATCATTATTGAGATTTAATAACATAATTGAGAAAACAAAAAGAACCATGATGGCGCCGGCATATACCACTAATTGAATCGTTGCAATCAAGTGCTCACCGATCAGACCGTAAATGGCGGCAGTCATAATAAGTACACCTAAAAGACAAAGGGCCGAAGTAATCGGACTTTTTGCAATGACCATATAGGCAGCTAAAACAGCTGCAATCACTGACAAGATGACAATTGCTGGACTCATACGATTTTCCCTCTGCCTTTAATGTCACGTTTTAAGTGGTCAAGGTCATAAAAGGCTTCCTCACGAGAAGAAACGGCCATTTCATAATTCCCTGACATTTTAATTGCGTCTTTTGGACAAGCTTCTTCACAAAATCCACAAAAGCAGCAACGAAGAGCATCGATATCAAAACTGACTGGTTTTTTCTCTTTTTTCACTCCATCAGGATTGAACTCATCCTCACGCTCATCGGCCACGATATGAATACAATCCGCGGGACAAACCGTTTCGCAAAGGAAACAGGCCGTACAGTTTTCAGTTTTATTTTTATCAACTGAAATGAAATGCATACCACGAAAGCGGTCTGAATAATCACGTTTAACTTCAGGATACTGAATGGTTACGTTTTTTCTGAAGAAAAAACCTTTAATGAAATGTTTCATCGTTATCTTTAATCCAACAAAAATCGCAGGAAGATAAGATTTCTGTTTAGCGGTGTACTTTCTTGAGATGTTAATTGTTCCCATGAAGTACCTCCTATTGGTTTAAGAAGTAGACGGCAATCGTGACGCCTACTAAGTTTATAAGGGAGAGCGGGAAGAGTATCTTCCAACCCAAATCCATCAATTGATCAAAACGAAAACGAGGAAGCGTCCATCTCACCCAAATGAAAACGAACATAAAAAACGAAACTTTTGTAAAGATACTGATAAACTCAAAAAATGCTTTAACGTTCTGACGACCAGTTTCTAAAAAACCAAAATGATTTGAAATGAAGTTAACAGCTTCTGCCATTCCTGGAAGAAGTGAGTATCCACCAAAAAACATGGTTGAGATAAAAGCTGAAGCCATGATCATTGCCACATATTCTGCCATGAAAAAAAGAGCGAATTTCATCGCACCGTACTCGAGGTGATACCCAGCAACAAGTTCTGACTCACCTTCTGGTAAATCAAAAGGAAGACGGTTTGTTTCAGCAAAGATAGCGATCCAAAAAACCATGGCACCGATTGGATTTACAAACACACCCCAACTCGGTAAAAAACCTAAAAATGTCCCTGACTGCCAGGTCACCATTTCTTGAGGACTAAAAGTTCCATAAACGATGAGCATCGAAAGCAGGGCCAATCCCATGGAGATTTCGTAAGAAACAATTTGAGCAGAGCCACGAAGAGCACCAAGGACTGAGTATTTATTTTTTGAGGCCCAGCCGGCCAAAATCACGGGATAAACTTCAAGACCTGCGAAGGCCAAGATAAATATGATCCCTGTATCCATAGGAGCTATCTGAAGAATAACTTCTTTGCCATCAATGATCGCCTTGCTTCCGAATGGAATCACGGCCAGAGCACAGATCGGAGCGATGAGGGCCACAATGGGAGCTAGATAATAATAAAACTTATTCACTTCTCTTGGAGAGAATTCTTCTTTGGAAAGGAACTTAATAACGTCTGCCAATGGCTGCATGAGACCAAAAGGTCCCACTCGATTTGGCCCCACACGTCCTTGCATCCAACTCGCTCCACGGCGCTCAAACCAGATAATAAATGGCAAAACTCCTAAACATACTCCCAGTACTAAAAGAACTTTTGCAACCATCTGGATCAAATCAAACATTTCCATATTCACCAACTCAGTTTAAAGACTTTAAGACATCGGCCACTTGGTGAGCACTAAGTGCTGAACCACGGTGAGTGATGGCAGGGTGGAACTTCTGAACGATACCGTCAGCATTTTTATAACTTCCGGCCTTCTCAATGGTCGCAAGCCCTGGGATGACGGCCAGTACGTTCTGACTTGGAAAGTTTTTCACTTCATCAATGGTCCATACTCCCCAAAGAATAACTTTTTGATTAGCTTTCATTTTAGGTATTCCTGCACGGCCATTTCGGAAAAAAATCACCACATCAGAAGTCACTTCCCCATTTTTTAGGGCCAAGAGACCTTGCTCCTCAACACCACGAGTATTGGGAGTTTTATCTGTCATGCGAAGCATGTGATCGAGTTTTTTATCTTCTGCCAAAGATGAAATAAAACCATTGTGATAAGAAACATTCATGCTCTTACCAAAGAGGGCCGGAACTTTATCTTTTAATAAAGCCGCCTCTTCACGAGTGGCATCAGTCCCGACCACAAGTTCAACACTTGAAGCTTCACGAACATGTTTTTTAATATCAGTTAAAAGAGTTTCAAAACTTGTTGCATGAAATTCACCCTCATGTTTCATAAGGGGGGCAATAACACGCATAGGGTTCATGAAATCGTTGTATGAGGTACGCCCTTCATCACACATCCAGTGACCATTTACCATCTCGTTAAAAATAGGAATATAACGGTAAACAATATCTGCATCTGAATGAACTTCAATATTACAACCTTTAGAACAACGGTCACAAACAGAAGCTTTTTTTGTTAAAAACCAAGAACGTTTTTTGAAACGAAAATCATTCATCGTTAAAGCACCAACAGGACAGAAGTCTGTTAGGCAGCCTTGATAATCATTTGTAAGACCCTTTTCAGGATCAGTGGCCTCAAGCTCTTTGTGCCATCCACGGTTAACCATCACAAGATCATTGGTCTTAGTAACATCATCTGTGAAACGAACACAACGCTCACAATGAACACAACGGTTCATGTTAAGTGTAATTTTGTCTGAAAGTTTTTTCGTCGTAGCGTCTACGTAAACTCGTTTTTCTTCTTTAAAGTTAGATTTCGAAGGACCATATTCAAAATTATAATCTTGGAGATCACACTCGCCTGCTTTATCGCAAACCGGGCAATCAAGTGGGTGATTTGTTAACAGAAAGTCCATGACCCCAGTTCGTGATTTTAAAACTTTTTCAGAACGTGTATGCACCACCATGCCATCAGCAGCTGGAGTTGAACATGAAGTCATAAGCTTTGGAGCTTTTTCCACTTCAACTGTACACATACGGCAAGTTCCCGCGATCGGCATTCCTGGATGGTAACAGTAACGGGGAATTTCCTCGTGAACTTTCATTCTTTCTGCCACCTGCATGATCGTATCACCTGGCCTAAACTCGTAAGTTTTTCCATCGATCGTCACTTTCGGTAAAGGCTTAACGTCAGGATTTGCATCTGAATGAACAGGTTTCTTATCAGAAGTATAATTCAGATCAAGCTTAGGCTTTTTAATTTCGATTTCTAGATTATTAGACATGAGCACCTACAAGTTTATGAGAAACGGATTCTTGTCTGCCCATTCCTAAAAGACCGCCTTTATGAATCAGTTCTTCGAACTCTTCACGAAATTTACGGACTGAAGAAAGGGCCGGACCAGTAACGGCATCGGCGAAAGCACAAATAGTTTGTCCGGCCATGTTGCCACAAATCTTAGCAATGTAATCGAGGTCATCTTGTGTACCTCCTCCATCTAAAATTCTTTTAAACATACGGGCCAACCAGTGAGATCCCTCTCGACATTGAGAACACTGACCACAAGATTCATGCTCGTAGAATTTTAATAGAGTATAAGTTGCTTCAACTATATTAACGGTGTCATTGAGGACAATCACCCCACCAGATCCGGCCATTGTGCCTGCTTTAGCAAGAGAATCGTAGTCAGTCAGAACAGTACATTCATCTGCACGAAGCATAGGAGCTGAAGCTCCTCCAGGAATAACGGCTTTAAGTTTTCCACCTTTCACTCCACCAGCGATTTCGATGATGTCATTAATTGAAAGGTTCATGGGAAGTTCATATACGGCTGGCCTATTCACGTGACCAGAAACACCAATCAAGCGTGTTCCACCAGAGCGTTCTGTTCCCATTTTGGCATATTTTTCCCAACCCTTAACAAGGATATAAGGAACAGCTGCAAATGTTTCAACGTTATTTACACAAGAAGGCATGCCGTAGGCACCCACTTGAGCGGGGAATGGTGGCTTAAGACGTGGCTCACCACGCTTACCCTCTAGAGAGTTAAGA